>NZ_CP027230.1 GCF_002999135.1 Capnocytophaga sp. oral taxon 878 | reverse complement strand
CTCAAACTGAGATGATAATTCCTTGTGTACTTCGGGCGATTGTTCTTGTAGGAACTTGTCCAAGTTACATAAATCATCGGTAAGGGTTGCAGGTGTGTATATAGCGGGAGGTCTGCTCTCAATTTCACGAACGTTTTTCGCCTCGATAGCGACCGCGTCGCCCTGCCTGTAAGGGAGATCCAAAACAGTAATTTTTTCATCGTCTGCTTCACCCTCTTCATCAGTAGCTGCTGTTTTGTTTTTAGGCGTGTAACGCTCCCAACCTGCATATAACAGTTTGTTAGTGTTGGTTTTAAAAGGCGTTCCTTGATTGTCAAAAAGATATATGCCTTTTTCATATTGAGAGCTGTCGGAAAAGCTTTCTAAACAGCGATATAGGATAAGTTCAAATACACGGCGTTCCTGCTCGGCTAAGCTCTCTAAACCATTAGTGTAACCTGTAGGTATTAAAGCATCGTGTGAACCTGTAATTTTGCTATCATCTACCGATTTTGGTTTTCCCATAAAAGAAAAGTCAGTAACACCCAAAAAATCTCTACACAAACCGACAAAGAACTTTTGGAGGTTGTAATATCCTTCTTCAGTGATATAAGGGTCTTCAGTACGTGGGTAGGACAAAAATTTACCTTCATACAGCTTTTGAGCAGACGCCAACACTTGGTCGGGCGTGTACTTATAGAGTTTGTTAGCTACAATCGTTAAACTGTCCAACGTATGCAATAGAGGCGGGTTTTTAGACACTTTTTTCACCTCGTGAGATACAAAGCTATGAGCGGGCAAAAGTCCGTTAAAAACGGCTTGGGCTTGCTCTTTGCTCTCATATATGGGGCTCTCGGTCATATAGGTAGTACCATTGTAAGAATGATTAGTGATAATTTTGTAAGTATAGGTTTTTTCGTGCCCCTTATTCTTGATGTACCTATCGCAAATAATCTTTAAAATAGTACTTTGTACGCGTCCTATCGATAGCAATTTACCTTGTCCTAATTGTAGGGTGGCTGCTTGGGTGGCGTTTACGCCAATGAGCCAATCGGTAAAAGCACGAGCATAGCCACTTTTACAAAGGTTTTCCAAAAATGGGTCACCCTGCTTGTAGGTAGGGTGTGCAAAAGCTTTGCGAATGCCCTCATCAACTAAAGCCGAGTTCCACACACGAATGAAAGGCTTTTTACATTTAAAATAGTTATAGATGTATCTAAAAATGAGTTCCCCCTCACGGTCGGGGTCGGTGGCAACAATGATATTACCGATTTCAGGATTATTTAATAAGTCGCCTAATTTCTTCAATTGGGCTTTTCTTCTATCTTCTTTCTTAGGTTCGTACTTATAATCTTTTATCTGCAGAAGCAGTGGCAAATAGGATTTATCCCATTTTCCTTCCCCTCGATAGGCGGTATCTTCAGCAAGTTCTAACAGGTGCCCATCTGCACAGGAAAGGATAGTATCGCCTTTCTCGTAACGGTCTCCTTTGAGGGTAAAACCTAATGCGCGGGCATACTCACGCATTTGGGTTGATTTTTCGGCTATTATTAAGGTTTTAGGCATTATTTACTATGTTTTTTTAGCATTTTTTTTTAGTGCGGATTTGATAGATTCTATTTCTCCTTTTAATTCTTCAATCTGCTTTAAAAGTTTTTTATTATAATGGTTTAAATGTTGTATGTAGCCTTTATCTAATCCTTTCACATCCCAAGAAAATTCATATATTTTTTCAAAAGTATCTTTATCAATTAGTTCAAACTCTTCTTCTTTTAATTTTACAGGGAAGTTAATATTAAAAATATCTTTTATTTCATCTTTTGCTGTAAATACTACTCCAAAAGCTTTGTCTGCTATAATATAGCCTTCTTGGTCAAAATTAGATGAGCAAATATAAATTTGTTCATACTCATTATTCAGTTCGATTTTTTTACAATAATACTGCATTTTTATTCATTTTTCGAATTATTATTATGGCACAAAAGATACAACAAATAATTTACACAAATTATTATGTATATATTATTTATTTTATATTTTCTGCATTACTAATCGTTTCCGTATCGATAAGCAGCCTAACAACGCGCTCGCCGTCTTGTTCTGTTAAAGTAATTTCCATTTCTTTGTCGTTGTTAAGTGTAAACTTATTAAATACTGCGACAAATTTAACCTTCCCTTTGGGCTTTATCTCGGTAAACTCTGGATAAAAATACAATGGTTCAAATTCTTGTTCCTCTGCGTCTATTTGTTTTTTAGCCTTTTTTATCGAAGCTGTAACAAAAGAAAGTTTGCTTACATTATAATGTATATTACTTCTATTTCTCACCTCCATAAGAAAATATAACTTTCCATTATTGGTATAAATACCATTTATACCAAGTTCTATTTTTCTGTATTCAGCTATATTTCTATTAGATAGATATCCTGATTTATCTAATACTTTTTCTTCTACACTTTTTGAGGTTTTATACTCTTGTTTCTTGCCATTACTTTCTTTACTTGTATTAATTGTAGTAACCTCTGCATTAACTGCTTGCAATGGATTTATTTCATAAAAAAGAATTGGGACTTCCGCTGTCCCTTTCAAAATGAAAGAATAATAAAGTCCGTCAGAAGTTTTAACAGTAAGATTTGTTTTGAGCTCTTCAGCCAAAGCCTGCACTGTTATTACATTTTCAGTATATTGAGCTTCTACTACATTAGGCATTCCCACCCTTAATGATTGTACAGGAGTCTTAAAAACAATCTGAACAAACATATCTGTATTAACATCTATAGTTACCGTTTTTTCGTTCTTACTCTCTTGGGCTTGTATTGCCATAGCAAACAAAGCTATGGTTAAAAATAATATTTTTTTCATTGTTTTATATTTATTGGTGAAAGAAATAAGAATTTATTTTTTTACATATTTATTGCTGTAACTCATTTTTTATTCTTTTTTATGTCTATTTCGTAAAATACACGAGATATTATTACCTAAGTCTACCGAGTTGTCTTTTGTTTTTTTAAGACTTTGCCCTATAGTTCCAATAACTCTTCCCACACGCCCTGTGCGTGATATAGCTTCATTTATACCTTCATCTTTTGCTTCTCTTGTAACATCTTCTCCGCTCACTGGAAGACCTAATATTCCGTCTGTCCCATATAAATCTAATGTTACATCTAAAATCTCTCCCTTAATATTGATTGAAGAAAAAACAACGGTAAGACGGTTGTCATTCATACGAACAATACCCGCAACACGAGTCCCTCTTGGCACTTTTCTAAAAGATAGTACTGCGTCTTCCTGTAGCATTAAGTAAATAGTTTGCCCTGGTTTGATTTTACCAGTGGAAACTATTTTAGCCTGTATGTATTCGCTTTCTTTGTATTGTGCTTGCCCAGTTTGCAGTAGTATTCTACGCTGCTCGGTAGCGGGCAAATCAGAAAATTTTTGAGGCTTACCACTTTTTACATCGATACGAGTAGGGGGAGCGCTTGCAGAAGCTGTAGGAATATATTTG
Organism: Capnocytophaga sp. oral taxon 878; assembly: GCF_002999135.1. NCBI lineage: Bacteria > Pseudomonadati > Bacteroidota > Flavobacteriia > Flavobacteriales > Flavobacteriaceae > Capnocytophaga > Capnocytophaga sp. oral taxon 878. Next base: position 25,196 of record NZ_CP027230.1, on the reverse strand, counting down.
TCTACCTCTGAAAAATCTGTATTATTGCCTGTTTCTTTTTGAATTGTTTGCTGACTTGCTTTAGCAGACACTATAACAGGATTATTATAATCTCCATTGGCAATAGCTTGTTTCGCTTCTTCTTGTAGTCGTTCGTTTCGCAATTCCTTACGAGACTTTTTGGCGGGCGTAGAGGAAACACTCCCACCACTACCGCCCCCGCCTGTGGCAGTTCCTAAACTTGTACTAACGGATTGGCGTTGGGGTTCAGGGGCTGCAGGAGGTGGGGCGTTCTCAGGCTCTTGAGGCTCTTGGCGATTCCCTGCCATATTAGCTATTTGTCTATCTATATCAGCAAATAAGCTATTATCGCTATTTTTTGAGTTGTCAGCTTCCTTTTTATCAGTATTGCCAAAAGACTTGTTCAAATCTCCCATGTTAGCCTCTTGTTTATCTGTATTGTAGGCTTGTAGTCGGCTGTCGTAGGCTTCCCTCTTTTTCTCAGGTGTTTCAATTTTTTCAGACTCTGGTTTTTTGTCTGAACTCATCATACTCCAACCTAACAAAGCTAATATAACAAATCCCCCTATAGACCCATAAAAGATATATGTTTTTTTAGTCTGTGCGTCCATCTTCTATTACATTTTGGTTTAACATTTTGTCGTTTTCCTCATCTTCTTTGGTATACTCATCTTCGTTTATATCTTTAATACCTTTGATAATTACGTTAAAGTCAGTAATAAGAAGACCATAAGGATTCAAAGGATAATTGCGACTTACTTCTATCATTTCGCAATCTACATCAGCATTATAGTAGTTTATAGCGCTGCCGTTGATACGTTGTATTCTTACCCTAAATTGAGCTTTATAAGGCTCTTTTTTAGTTACCTTAATTGTGTTACCCAATATATAAGCTTTTTGTTGAAGACCTGCTATATTGGTAAAATCATTAAAATAGCCAGAGTTCATTTGTTGTTTAACGGTGGTTGAAGGCTTATCATCTAACACCCACAACAATTTTTCTAACTTCTTTTTTATTGTAAAACCGTCTAAGTCAAAATACAAATCTACAAATCTATCCAAGTTAGCTTTGATTTCTATTTCTCTGTCTTCTTCTATATGAAGTAGACGCAAAGGTATTACGTCGCCCTTACTGTCTACTGCATATACATTTTGTTGGTAATTAGAAGCTATAGAGGCCACCAACATAAAAGAACCTATAATAACTACAATAGCTACAGCGCACACCCCTAAAACAGCAATATTATTGCGTTTTAAGGTCGTATAAAAGTCTGCTCCCAAGGTAACAGCCTTATTCCCTATTGATTTTCTTTTTTTTTCTTCTGACATAGATTAACTAAAATAACTTTGAATGTAATTGGTTACAATAGACATTAATTTTACTTTTATAGTAAAACAAAGTACGCTTGCTATACAAGCACCATATATAAGATTTGTAAGTGGTGTAAAACTCGTTTCTTCTTGTTTTAGATTAGGAGTAAATTCTTCTGAATGAAACTGTAACATTATTGAATCTTGAACAAAGTACATAAATTTTATAATAGCTATGTAGGCTACCCCTAAAATTATCATTCCTGCATATCTCTTTACCCAAGAGATAAGCAAATTTTCAAATTTTTCAAAGATAGACAATACAGTTACTAGAGGCAGCAAGAATTTCAACAACTCTATAATAAAAACACGCTGCACTAAATAGGCCGCTGTAATACTTAAGTCCGCTATCTTACAGCAAGCTGATATAAGCAAAAAAATTACATAATACAACGCACTTCCTACCAAATCTAAGGTACCAAAAATCATATCGAAAAAGTCCATATTGTCATAAGTAATCATATATTGGGCTGCAATATGTTCGTGTATTCTTAGATAGAAGTCGTTTGGATTGTTCATAAACGCATTGTCTATTGTTGCAAAAACATCTTCCAAACCGTCTATAATTTTACTTGAGCTTCCTACCAATATGATATAGCCACCTAAGCGAGCAAAATCAGAATACCCTATTTTAGGGTCTGTTGATTTTTTAAATACAAGCTGAATCATCTTGAAAATAAAAAATGCCATTGCTGCATATTGCAAACCGTCAATTGAATATTCAAAGACTTCTTCGCTTTGCAGCATTTTACGCAGTTCATTGATAAAATCAAAGTCCATCGTTTGTATTTTTAATTAACACCGTAACCTACTCTAAGACGAGCCTTTAATATTTTTATTTTCTTCTCATATTTCTCAATCATTTCGATACGTTCTTTATCAGTAAGATTGAGGTAATTATCCCTTGTGATATTGGATAACTCATTAGAAACTCTTTGAGATTCTTTTAGTATGTCTGAAAGGTTTGAAGTGTAGGCTTTTTTAAGTTCTGTAGAACTCAAAGAAGTGATAAATTTCTTAGCTTTTTCTACACCGTTTAAGATTTTTCTTTGCCCTGTTACTATATCCTTAACTCTCTCTAGTTTTAGGATAACTTTGTTTACCTTTTGGATTTTCTCTTCTACTTTTTCGTAGTAGTCTAACATTTTATCAATTTGGTCTAACTGTTCGAGCCCCGCATTAATAGACTCGGTCATATTAAGGGCTTGTGTAAAGTCAAAGGTAGCCATTGCCCCCACTTGACTATAGCCTATATAAGAGGCTAACAAAAGAATAATTGTACTAAGTTTTTTCATTGTGTATTATAGTTTGTTTAAAGATTAATCTTTCTGACCTTTTTCTTTCATCATTCTGTCTATAGCCTGTTCCATATCTCCTAACTCTTCATAGTAACGCATTAATTGCTCATTTTCTATACCTTCAGTTTGATATGCCCAAAATATTTTTTTGGGCACCTCCAACCTATAAACTTGGTGGTGATTACCCCTTTTTATGAAAATTTCAGTATAAGGGCGCGGGTTTTCTTCGCTTGTGTCTGAATTTAAAGAGGTCATTTGATAATAAGCGTGTTCGCTCATATTAAACCTATTGGCCAACGCCTTTAGGTCATTTGAATTGAGTACATAAAGAATTTGAGTATTCTCAATAATAGCATTTGATAAAGGGCTTTCAGGTAACTGACTTTCGGACTGTAGTACGATACCTATAGACCCTGAATGCTTTCTAATAGCTTGGTAGAAGTAAGCTATACGCCTTAACATACCTTCCCACTGAAACTGTTCGGCCACCTCGTCAAAAAAGATATAACCTTTTGTGCTTCGGTCATTCCAAATTACCTGTTCAATAGTAGTAGATATAAGCTGTAACATTACTGACAAAAGTAGTTTGTTACCCTTTATCTTATCAAGTTCAAAAACTATTAGTTTTTTATCTTTGATGTGAGCAGAAAAAGAGTTATCTACTTTTTCGTACAAAAAACTGTAAACACCTCCTTGCGTGAAGTCACGCATAATTAATAAAAATTCCTCAATGTCGAAAAAGTCCTTATTAATAGATAATTCCCTTTCAAAATCAGTACGGTACATATCCACTGTATCAATAAATTGAGGCAAAGAATGGCCTTCTGTTACAGCATTGTAATACAGCTTTAACATATTTACAATGGTACTTCGCTCCTCTTGGTTTATCTCGCGTTCACGCCTATAATGTACCCCTATAAAGTCTGCTAAGGTTTCTAATTTCTCCACACTTACCTTGCTATGATCCTCTACATAAAAAGGATTTATACCAAGTCCTTCCCCCTCCTTATAGGTAATATAAGAAGTTTCACTTTGTGGAAACAAAGTAGTGAGTTTTTTAAATGAGCCTCCTAAATCTACCACTACCGATTTGGTGTTATCACCATAAGCATAAGTTAAGATGTGGTTAGCCAAGAAACTTTTACCGCCCCCTGTACTTGCTAATATAAAGAAGTTTCGGGCGTTTATATACTTCTTTTTCTCGTCCCATATATCTATGGTTACAGGCGTGTTGTCTAATCTGCTGTTAAAGCGCACCCCTTTAGGGTCGCTTGTATAGCTTCCTGTAACATTCATAAAGGCCGCAAACATTTGTAAGCTGGCTATATACAAATGGCTCTTTACAAATTTATGGTTATTTAGTGGAAAAGAATACTCGTATATAGCTAATTGGTTGTCGCCTGATGGTTCATTAGGTTTAATATCAAGCCCTATAAAAATAGCCCTTACATCTTTCTTTACAGACTTTAGTTTTTCTTCACTATCTGCAAATAATATAACATTGTTATGCCCTCTTATAATTCGTTCGGTATCACCTTTTAATGCCATATTTTCTAACATCTTACCTGTTACCTCTGCAAAATGTTTGTTCTGCTGATCAAACATTCTTGATTTATGAAGTTCTGCGTTATTCCTAAGAGCATCATTATAGTGCTTTTTAAGATCGTCCATAAATGCCACTTGGCAATAAATGTGAGTGCAAGGAATATTGAAAGAAAAAAATTCGCCGTAATTTTGAAAGAAACTGTATTTAGCATTTTTGCTTGAAGTTTCTATTTTACAAGTTTCTATCGTCTCAGGAAACTTTTCTTCTGTAGGAAAGCTAAGCACTCCTACATATTTATCCCCTACTAACAAATACTTGTCGTTCTTGATAATATCACGAGTTGAATCATCTAACCCCCTTGAAAAGTAACTATAGTAATTTTGCATATACTTTTCATCTAAGGGAGTTACAACTATTTTGTTACCACTGGCCAACTGTGCCTTATTGAGATAAAGCACAGTTTGTTCTACTTGTTGGGTAAATTCTTCTATTCTTTCGTCAAACTCTGTAAAATGCCTTTTATGAGGGGGGCGTAAAGGATTTTTAAGATAGGTTACATTTAGCAACTTGTTAGGCAAAGAAAAGAATATATTACAAGTGTGTTTCATATACTCTTTGCCATTAAAATACTTTTTAGTAGCTACTTCTAAGTAATTCCTTTCAGGAAAGTCAGAAGTATCATATTCCTTTACCTCGAAAATATCGTGTTTACAAAATATAGAATAGGGAGGCAAGTCGCGTAAAGCTCTTGCCCAAACTTCGTTAATATTATCGTAGTCTTTTTCTCCTAATGAATATTTTTCAGGCAGCTGCACACGGTAACCAATGGTAAAAGTGCCTTCCCTACCAAAAAGTACATTTTCTATTTTTTTGTTGTCGTTGTTCATACCTAATTAATCTTCCTCTTCGTCCTCTGTTAAACTGGATATTTCTTTAGGAAACTTATTGTTAATGAAAAACTGTGTGATGTCGTTTTTATCGGCATACTCACAACCTAAATATGCTATTCCTATACAAAGAAGTACTACAATTAATTTTACTAAGGAAAAGCTATATACCAGTGTTAAGACAAATATAACCGAGAGAGAAAACCATAAAGCAAACTTCATTGTTGAAAGTCCCCAAATTACGGCTTTTCTCCTAATATCTTTATAGTTGTCTATCTTCTTCATACTTTATTATTAGATATTATTAGAAGTTTTTTGCATAAGCTTCTACTGCCTTTGCAAAACCAGCAATAATAGCTACAAAAGCTACATATATACCTAAGTTTTTAAAACCTTTGGAAGTATCGGCATTTTGCCCTATAAAGTTTCCTTTATTCCAAATAGCGGCTAACACCAGACCTGTGGCTGCAGCATAAGGATAAGCCCCTTTAATTTCGTTATAGATTTCGGAAAAGAATTTTTTAATTCCTAAATCTACGGCCATTGCTTCTGAAAAGAATAACAATGTAAAAGCTGTTGCTAATAAGATGTTTTTTTTCATTTTCGTTAATGTTTAGATTGAAAAATTAGTAATTAATTTATTTGGTGCAAAGGTACAAATAATTTTTGATTTGTTGCATATATTAGACTTTTATTTTTACAAATTTTCTGCATAAGCTAACATTTCTTCAATGATATCGTTGTAGTTGAGTTCTATGTTAGCCCTCATATTATCAGTGTTTGGTAGGGGAGATACTTCTATATTAGGGCGTGGAAAATGCATTATTTTTTGCTTCCCTGCTGAGAATATAGCAAAAGTACCTGTTTTGAATTTCATAAACTCGTGTTTTCTAATGGTAGCTACCTCTTTTTCGCTTTGTGTAGTACTTTGTCGGCCGTCCCCAAAAAGAGCATTTCCCGAATTAGTTTTCGAAAAAGTTTTATCTTTTTTGAGTTCTGAATATCCTTCGTAAAATTCAGCTGATTTAGGGTCGTTAGCTTTCCCGAAAATTTGAGTTGAAAGGTTAGCGGTAATCTTTCTATAGCCGTCTGCTCCGTACTGTACATTTCCCTGTGAAATATCCTGTGTACAATAAATAGTGGAAGTTCCGAAACTTCTCATAGTAGCGACTGTTTCCGCCAAACTTAACTGCTTCATAGTAGCTGCTTCGTCTTCTACTATAAAGCTCGGCAAACAATTACGCACCATCATTTGCTTCATTGTGCTTTCAATAAGGCACGCCAGTAGTGGCGTGATAGCAGGGGCGTTTTTAGGTTCATTTAAGAAACTAATCACCATATTTACATCAGGGCTGTTTACATTTAAATCAAGTTCATTTTTAGATAAAGCCCAAAATGAATCAGGATAAGCGACTTTTCTAAGGGCGTTGGCCAGTGTGGAAAGTACGGCAGCACTTTGTCGCTCCGATCCTAAACCTAATAGGAAAGGTGAAGCTTGGATTTGTACACGTTTGTTCATTGTTAGAAAACGGTTTAGCTTGGGCATTGCCTGTCTTTCGTTTTCTGCTAAATCTTCTTCACTTTTACTAATAAAGTCCACTGCTAACAGAAAAGCTATCACGTGGGGAATAGTACAATATTCGGGGTGTGTCATTTTAAAAGCAAGTACAGTGGCCGAAAAAAGAGACTCTGCCCCATCGTAGAAAAAGTTATTATCACCTCCTTTGGAGGCGTCCACTCCGTTTAAGTTATTTAACAGTACCTTTACAATAGAGTTAATACTTTTTTCATCTGTTAAATACTTGGGATCAATTGGGTTTACCCTTGTGCTAATGTCAGGGCGATGGATAGACACAATTTTTAACCTATCCTTAAACAAAGGTATGGCAATTTCAGTAAGTTCACCGTCCTTGTAGTCGTAAATAAAACCTGTCCTTTTTGTCTCGGCAAAAAACTTTAGTATAGGATAGACTATACAGGAAGTTTTACCTGCTCCTGATCCCGCTAAAATATGTACTCCTGAATTAACACCCCTTATAACAATACTACCATTTGTAGCTACCAATCTTAAATCATTAGTAGGGTTTAACTTAGACGTATCTTCATCACCTGTTGCAATTAAGTGCCACAGTACGCCTGCTAAAGTAGCAGGGCCAACTACATATAATATCAAGGTAGGATAAAATGCATTTGGCATTTTTACATACATAAAACCTACTACACCTAAATAAACTGCAAGACTTATCAGTTTAATTACTATTCCTTTTCCTTTAATGACTGCAAGCGTAGCAAATAATAACAGTAAAAAAAAGATTCCTAATACAATGTACAAATTATTCATTTTATTTAAATTATTTTGATTATTCTAAATATTTTAAATTTGGTTAATACCCCATTCCTTGCTCTGAAGTTTGTCCCATAATCTTTTTAACAGTATTAACCATAGATTTAACTGCCTCAAATTTGGTCTTAGGTATAGAAGTTGGTAGAGGAATATTACTAAATTCTTTTTTAAATTCCTTAATAGGATCAAGTTCTCGCTTGGCTTCTGCTATTCCTGTATGCTTTTCAAGGAATTGTTTAACCTCGCTCTGGGCTCTACCTTTAGCATATCCCTGTACTTGGTCGCCCAAAGACTGCTCCTTAACTTGTCCTTTATGATACTGATATGTTTGCTCCAAAGGGCGATCATAAGAAAATTTTTTATCAAAAATTTCTTCCGTCCTTTGAAAATAAGAATCCCTATTAAAACCTACTTTAGCACCATTATTCATTTGACTGTCCTTTTGGTTGGACATCGGACTCATAGAAACCTTATCTTTAGGGTTCACGCTTGTTTTGTCGTGGCGAGATACTACAATGTGAATATGAGTCTGATTACCTTGTTTTTTTAGCCCCTCCTTAATAATTTCACCGCTATACTTATCCCTATGCAATTGACTTTCTAATTCCTTAATTTTATTAGTATCGGGTTTAGGCTGCGCCTTTAACTCGTTAATTTGCTTCATCGTCTCCCTATTTTCTAACACTTGTTTATCTTTATAACTATAAGAGCGTTCTGTTTCTATCTTTCCAAACCACATAAGATCCTTACCCTCTAACTTGCGCTTGGTAGTATCAAAGCCGTGTTCTTGCCAAACCTGTTCTTTAATTTTATTTTTAACCTCTCCATGTTCTGCTAATATAGCTTTTTCTTTCGCTCCCTGAACCCTATAATCCAATTTGTATTTAGGTACCGTTACTTCGTTTCCATTCCTTTGTAATTCACTTTCTTTGAAAGTAAATTTAATAGGGTCTTTCAAACCTTCCTCCCTTCTTTCAAAAACACACATTCTATCATAAGGCTCTCCCTCTTTAAGTTGTATTTCCTCAACTGTAAAACTATCATATTTAATATGAACCTGCTGCTTTTGTTCTTTATCTCGCTCTATCGCCTTATCAATAAGATTTTGTGCTTGTTCTTTATCTTTAAAAAATATTTCACCTTTTTCACCTTTAGAAAAATCACGATTATTCACCCATAGTTTAAACTCTTCATTATAACCTTCTGGTTTGATAGTTAGCAAAGACGAATTTTCGTTTGCTTTATCTATTTCACCCTGCACTTTAAAACGATCGTCTCTCTCATCAGGAGGATATATATTTTTTTCAATAAGGAAGTTCTTAAATTCCTTATCAGCTTCACGCTCAATTTTGCTTTGTTGCTCGCCTGAAAGTCTTTCGGCTACACTCGCCTGTATTCTGTCGTAATCAGATTTAAATTCCTCTTTGCAGTGATCAAACAAATGAGCTTTGTACCGGGTTTCAAACTCGATACGACTCATTGTATATTGACCTTCTGAAAAGTCTAATTTTTCCCTTTCAATATGAAAGGACAAGGGCTTTTCAAGTCCTTCAATTTGGTAATTAAAAATAACACTTTCTTTGTTTACCGAACGTTCCTTAACAGAAGTGATTTCACTGTAATTATCAAACTCTAAAACCTTACTGTTTTGCAGTTCTAACCGCTCGTTAATCTTATTTTCATACAGCTGGCCGATGATGTTTGCTTGGCTCTCCTTTGGAGGGTCTGAAACATCTATATCGCTTTTAATAGCAAATTTAGGCATCCACACCTGTAGTGGTTCATTTAACCTGTTATCCTCAATTCTTGTAAGCACCGCTTTTTCCGTCTGCATTAGAAAAGTTACATTGTACTGTTGGGTATTCCAATCAGTAATTTGAAACTTTTCGCGGGCGGGCAAATACTTTTTTTCCACTAAGTATTTATTAAATTCGATGGATATTTCCGTATTAAACTTTTTAAGTTCCGCCCCTTTAGGCACCTTATCAGGATCAAGGTAGGTTTGCTTCCCATTCTCATCAGTAACCTTTGTAAAATTATAGCCTAATTCTTTGGCTTTTTCATCAAAGATTCTTTGGCGCTCGTCGGAAAATTGTTTGTTAAGAAAAGTGGTTTTTGCTTGATATACCTTATCATTAAAAACCTTTTCTTTAACTTGGTAATTACCATTTACAAAATCACACTCGTTCTTAGAAAAATATAACTTTAGTTCCTTGTCAAACTCCTTGTAATTGTAATTAATTACCACCTTATCATCGCAACTATAATCTTTAAATCGTTCTTTACTATAATCAACTGTAGCATTATCACTAACGCTAATAATTTGATTATTGTATTCAGCCCCTTTAACTATATCAGAATATTTGTCTGAAAAATATTCTTCCAGTACACTAACACGCTGCGTTCCTGCTTCTAATTCGTACTTCTCTTTAGGTACATAAAGATTATAATTAGCATCTCTGCTGCTATCATAAATAGAAAAAACAGCCCCTTTATCTAATTCGGTGACTTTTCTATATTCTAAGTTATGATATAAGGGTGCTTCATTTTCTTGGGTTGATATTTTCACCCCTGCTTCTTGTAAATATTCATTATATCTACGTTCTACCTCTGGAAGCATTTCGCGCCTTTCTTTATCAGAAGGCAATTTATCTTGGTTGGCGTATATCTCCCTATCCATTTGGTGGGCATATTCATTCATTATATCCTGCGCATAAGATTTGAGTTGCGCATTTAAAATCTGTTGCTTTTGGTCTTGGTAATAATCCAGCATGTCCTTATTGCCATTGTTAATTACCTCGTCCTTATTAAGCCCTCTTTCGGCTAAAATTTCTTCCGCCTGTTTTTCTAAATGTTGCAATTCTTTAGCAGAAGGACTAACATTGAGCATATAAAAATTGGCTTCCTTAGAGTTTCGAGTTCCTTTGTTTTCATCAATCATTCTAAAAGCGGTTTCAACTGATATATGATTTTTCTTATCATCTAAATTATTTAAGTCAAAATCTTGATTAAATAAGTTATCATAATTGTAAAAATTCTGTAGTAACTCTTCCCTACGTTCTTCTGATACATCACCATTGCGCCACTCCTGTATATCCCTATCTCTTTGAGCTTGGTTCTCTTTATCCAAATAGTCAAAAATGGCACGCGAAGACATACCACTTTGAGCAGGTTTATGAGCTGTAAATTTAACGTACATTATATAACTCCTGTGCGGTTCATTAATTCTAAAAAAACATCTCTCTTCATATCAATTTTACATAGCATACCTGAACCTGTAAATGACTTTATGTAAGACATATTATTAGAAATTTCTTTTAACACATTTTTACAAATATCAATGTGTTCCAAAGCCTCTTTATTTGCCTTCTTCAAGGCTTCAATTTTAGATTTCAATTTTTCCACTTCAGACGAATTTTCTACAGAAGTGAAAGCGCTATCAGCAGTAGGATTAGCGTTATTTTTAGCTATTAAATCACTCAAAGAAGTAGTGGGCTCTGGAGGGGTCGGCTTAGCTAAATCAACCGCCTGTAATACATCTTTATTTTCTAATTTATTAATGAGTGGTTTTAAATAAGTCTTCTCTAATGCCCCCAAAAATTTGCGCAAACTCTGACTGTCGTCACGTTGAAATTTTCGCAAATCATCAAAGTACATACGTATATCATTCCTATAGACTTCTGTAGGAGTTTCTTCCTTAAATGGTTCTGTAGGATTGATATTATTTTTATCAATAAAAGTAAAGACTTCACTAATACAATCATCTATTGTTTTATATTTATATACATCTTTAACCTTATTAACCAATTCCTTTGTTTGAGGATATACATTTAATGTTGGTTTAATTACTTTATTCATAAAAAACTTTATTTTAACTTTGCAAAGTTACAAAATAAATTTTGAAAAACAATAATTTAGAGAAAATAGTGAAAGAAAAAAACTTTTAAAAACTTTATTTGAACTTTCTATAATATTCATAAAATCATTAAACCATTCATTACCAAACAACTAACGAACTGCGGAATTTTATTCCGCCGTTCCCTCTTGCTCCCTACTGTCACGACCGAGACACTACAAAAAAAAGGCTAATACACTTTTAAAAAAGCCCCTATAAGGGCACCAGTAAAAAAGAAGATTAGCACAGAATAAAAGTTGTGACGAGAAGAAAAATGGCAAGTAAAAAGTAAGAGACCTTATAGATAAAAAACAGCCCTGTAATAACCGTAAGTAGTGAAAGAAAAAAGAGCACCATTTAAAAAAAATGGCACTCTTCTTAGCATTGAGCTCTACAAAATTTTAAGGGTACAAATTTATTTATTATGACTGCTAAACATTCTTTTTCCTACTCCTGTCTATCACCTTAATATCACCATCAAAAAAAGTATTCAAGTCCGCTCCGTTCTCTCTTAGATAACGAAGATACTTAAATAATTTTATATCTGTAAAATTATTCTCAATGTAGTATTTTGAACAACGAACGTTGTCCAAAATTTCATCTAATTTTTTAGCGTCCTTAATGTACTTCTTCCTTAATTCTCTTAGCATCTTTATTTTTAATATTTTCTTTTATTATGTTAATAATATCATAAATAAAATTGAATAATAAGGAGTAGTATCCAGTGTAAAACTGCTTAAAAAAAGACTTTTTTTTGAGCTTACTTTGCATATTTTTACCGTAATATTTTAGGCAAAGGTATAACAAAAAAATTAAATGGTGAAAGAAAAAAAATACAGCCTATTTTTTAGACTGTATGATTGATTGATTTCCAAAAATCATTAAGGTCTTTTATACCCTCTTTCCCTATTGAAAAATCTGCCCTAATATCACGCGCATTAGGGTACGCTTGTAAGAGTTTTTGAGTGTGTTTTTCTCCCTCTTTATCACCATCAAGACAAAGATAAATTTTTAAACCGTCCTCGATTTGAAAATGTTTAATGAAGCTGTTAGAATTACTTACAGAATTTAAACAAATAAAGCGATAATCTTCTAAATTTTTACCCTTTAGATGTAACATTGTTGCCATTGAAAGCATATCACACATACCTTCAAATACAAAAATACCTTTTGCTCTTAGGTTCCCCAGATCGGTGTAATCTGTAGTTCCTAACTTGGTAGGTCTGTAGCTACTTTTAATCTCATAGCCTCCTGCCCTGTTCTTCCACCCTAAACCGAAACCTCTCACCCAATTGCCATTTTCTGTTTTCAACTGAAAATGTATCTGTCTGGTATATTTCATAAATATTTCTCTGGGTATACCCCTCTCCTGTTCAAAGTAGCTAATTAAATCGGGGTGGTTAGGCTTTATAACTTGGTTTATATAAAATTCTGCTGTATCTGTACGCCTTGTGTCGCTCTGCGAACGTTGGCGTTCCTCCACAAATACCTGCGCACAAGTATTTGTAAAATTAGCTAAAAAGTAATGAGCTTCCAACCAATTCAGACATTCAAACTTCATTACTGCGTTTAAGGTTCTTCCTCCCTCGCCTAATTTAAAGTCGTGCCACTTGTCTTCACAGACAGCTATTTTACTATTAGAATCAGAAAAGTAAAACCACTTACCACGCTTTTTATTGCATTGAAAAATACCCTTAGAGGCTAAATACATAAAATAATCGCGTAAATCTACGCAGTTCAAAATAGCCTCGCGCTGCTCTTCTGTTAAATAATGGGGCGACCCCCCTTTTGTTTGTTTTTTCATAGCTATAGCTTTTTAAATTATTATTACACGGCAAAGATACAACAAATAAATAATATACGCAAATTATTATGTATAAAATTCTTTTTCTTTTTTCTTTCATCATTAATGTAAGGACTTTTTTAAGTATAAACTTTGTTTTTACTTAAAAATAGCCTTTTTTAGTGTGCTTTATCGCCTCTGGCGATAAAAGATACTTGCAAATAAATTTTGCCGTTTAATGGCTTTATTTTAAGTTTTGACTATTTTGGTGGTAATATCATTTTTTTAGTTTTGGCTTTTTGCAAAATTTTTTTGCTCCTTTTTTGAAAATCGCGTTTTGATTTTTTTTAAATTTTTTTGTTTTTAATGATGAAATATAAAAAGTCACTAAAAATTTTAGTAATTACTTTTTATATATAATAACTATAATTTTGGCGAGTGAAAAAATACGCTTTAAAACAATGTTAATCAATATTTTATAATAATTTTTCCGTACGTGGTATCTTGCAATTGCCTGTACGTGGTATCTTGCAATTCCGTACGTGGTATCTTGCAATTCCGTACGTGGTATCTTGCAATTGAAATTTGTACGTGGTATCTTGCAATTGAAATTTGTTGATAACTTTTTATTGGTTTTCTATTGTGTTGAAAATAAGCATATTAATTTTTATTGTACGTGGTATCTTGCAATTATTCAAACATAGAAAATTAAAAAAGAGGCTATTTTTTAGCCTCTTTTCTCTTTAACAATATATTTGGTATAATTATTGTTTTAGCGACTATTTTTTACCAAAATTTGGCCACAATTCCTTTGGTATACCTTCTTCTTGGCAAAGAGTATTGATGAATTGTTGGAAGTGTAAAATAAACTTAATTCCTACATAATCGGTCATTACTTTATATTCACCATTGCAGCCTAACTTTGTGAAAACTACAAGCCTATTATACGCTTCTGTTAAAAGTTTCTTGTTCTTAGGACTATTCTTTAATTCTCTCTTAATAAAAGCGTGTTGTTCATTTGTTAGCTTATGCCTTTTCTTATAGTAACTTGCTATGTATGTTTTTATTTGCTGTTCATTTGTACTTTCAGGCGTTATTAGACCTTCTTGGTTTAGAGTCTTATTTTTATACCTTTCAATGATAACGTGCCCCGCTCCGTCCGCTTTATAATTAAAAGATGTTAGCGCATTTTTGTCTAAAAAACTTTTTCGCAGTTTTAAAAACTTATTACAAAAGTCTCTCGCTGTTTTACAATTTACACCAAAAGTTTCATTAAGATACCGAACCGTTAAACGTTCGCTGTCTACTGCCCTATGAGTTAACCATATTGCAGTAAAAATATTCTTTGAACTATTAGTTTGATTAATAATTCCAGCAAGAAAATTGTTATAACCTTTGTTTGCTAAATCTAACATTTTTTGAAGCCAGTAAGAACTAACTAAAAATCTCGTATAACCTCTTTCAAAGTCTTCATAATTAACATTTGAAATGAGCCCCCCAAAGGTCTTTATTTTTTTTCCTTTAGAATTAGTTGCTTTGTACCATTTCTGTTTGTATTTAACTAATTTTTCGTACGCTTCTTCCAATAACTTAGTATCTCTTGTTATCTTAGAGTTTCTAATTTTAATTAACAAATAAGTGTTGTTTTCAGTTAAAAAATCATCTTCAAACAACCTTAATTGTCCCTTACGCTTATTTTCTTCAAGTTTAAACTGTTCATTGTGGATTATTTTCATAATCTCAAAAATGATTTTATAACAGTTAATAGATAATTCTAAAGACGTTTCTTCTGATAAAAAAAAGTCTTCAATAAAATCATTGCTAAGTCTAATAACGTCCCTATCTATATAGTCCGTATTAAACTTTTCTCTTACAATGACGTTTTCGGGCATTTTGTTATCTTCTTCTTTCATATGAATTTATTTTTAATTTGTTCAAAAGTTTTACTTAAATCTGTCAGCTCGGTGAGTTCTTCCGATGTTAGCAGCTCGCCTGCAAGGTTCCTTGTTACGAGGTGGTGCAGGCGGTTTAGCGCGTCTTTACGCGCTCTATTGAGCCTATACATATTGTGTACTGCTATCCCTAAGAATAGCAATAACAATATGACAAAGTAAGTACAATTATTCATAACTGCAAAATTTAATGTTGAAAGAAAAAAATTATACTGTATATTTTTCTGGGTAATTGTTATAATCAGTTATAATTTCTTTGATATGAGCTTCAAAGTAATCAATCATAGTAACATAGTAATATGTTTGATTTAATACATTAACAGGGTCGTCAATGGTTTGGGCTAAAGAATACAGCACGTCGTCTAACAAGTTGTATTCTTCTATTCTTCTACAGTGGCAAAAGACGTATATTTCTTTTTTCTCACCGTCGTTTTTTCTCCTCCCCAGTCTTCTTAATAAATTAGGAACAAAGTCCCTATCAGGAGGCGTTTTTAACTGCCCTTTTTCTTCTAAATGGATTGCATAAGCTTTTACCATTATGAAAAGAAAATTTTTCTTTAGCACCCTTTTACTTATTGAAAGTATAAATTTCGTATATATCTTTTCATACTTCTTTATGTAGTCAGCCGTAAGATACGACTGTATTATGTATCTTTTCATACCTTTATCCTCTTTACCTTGGATATGGATATTAGGTACAGGTTCCTCCTCCTGCGCTTTATTAATTGCTTGGAGGTTATCTAAATTAAACGCTCCACGTTCAAAAATTGTTGTTGTTTTCTTTGCCATTATTAATCTTTTTTAGTGTTTTCATTTTTTTGTAAACTATCACGAATAATATTATCATTGTCTAATTTCAATTTGTAATATCTTTCCCCTTTATCATTGTAAAAATAGTCTGATTTCGATTCTTTGAACGAAAAATAAGTCATAGAAGTTACCAATATTACAATAGGAAAAAAGAGAGATTTAACGTTTGTTGAACTTCTTACAAAAAAAACTTGTCTTATTTGTACAATTAAGAAAGATAAACACAAAACAGCTATTAACAATGAAATAGCATCAAAAATTTTTGATATTTCCATTTTTTTATATTTTTTCAATTCTACTTAAAATTTCACTTACCAAACTTTTAAAATCATCACTCGCTCGACACTTCTCGTTATATTCAAAGATAGTTTGTCCTAAAATAGCAGCTTTTACCACTTCAGTATCTCTACGAATATAAGTAGTAAAAAGATTATCAGGAGCCTGTTCTTGTAACATTTGGTAATATTCTTTAAACACGCTTGTGGTAGTAAGTACATTACTAAAATACATACCTAAAAACTTCATGTTAGGATTGTATTTTCTCATTTCAAGCACCCTACCTAAAAAAGCGTTTATATTTTTAATTGAAAACATATCGGCCTGCAAAGGTACAAAAAAGTAATTACAAGCGCACAAAGCCAGCTCTGCGGGCGATGTAGCTTCAGGATTAATACCTGTAGGCGGTACATCAACAAGAATAAAATCATAAAAACCTGCAAGGTTATAATGATTTATAGCCTTACCCAAAGCTAATCGGTTATACCTGTTTGCATGAAAATTAGGATGTCCAGCAAGAACATGAAAATTTTCAGACACTGTAGCTACCCTATAACCTTGTTCACAATTCAAAAAATTTTGTATTGTATACCGGCTTTCTTTTACCCCTATGCCTACTGTTAAATCACATTGATTGTCTGCATCAATCAATAAAACTTTATAGCCCCTATTCATAAGCTCTGCGCCTATATGAATAGTATTGGTAGTTTTTCCTACCCCTCCTTTGTGGTTTAAATTTACTAATACATTCATAGTGTTTAATTATTAAGAAGTTATTACAAATACTATATAAATGAGCAGTTTAGTGACTTACTCGGGTCAGTCTTCAATTACATTACAGGCGTGTTTACAATGCTCTGTTTTATTAATAATTATTATTACACTGCAAATATACGACAAATAAATAATATACACAAATTATTATGTATATTTTTCATAAATATTTTGTTACATATATAACATTTGCCATATATTTTTTCTTTCATCATTTTCGGTTTGATATATACAGAAAAACAAAGTTTTTCAAGCGCGTCCGGCTCGGACAAAAAAGAGAAGAGAAAATAAAAAGCAAACAATATTTTTTCCCCCAAAGCCTCAAACCCTAAATCTTCTTTTGCCTCTTTTTCTACTGCTCTATCAGGGCGGGGGGTTCTCGTAAAACTAAAGCATAAAAAAATTAGGAAGGTTCGTTAATTTTTTTCCGCAGCCTCTGGCGAGGACAAAAAAATTAATGAAAGCCTCATTTTTTTTGCTGTGTTTTCCCCCCGCCATACCTTTGCAGTAGAAAAATGAGAGCTAAAGAAGATGATTTGAAGTGAGAAAAAATTAAGAGAAAACAAAAATAAATTGGCAATTATAAGTATTTTAATTTTAGTCACCTTATTCGGGTCTGTTCCCCTCCCCTGTGGGGAGGGGTTAGGGGAGGGGCAAAAGGGCGGTGGGTGGGCTTAGAAACTACACTGTAAAGAGGGGTGAAAAAAGGTCTTGCCGTCCACGAGTGGGGGCAAGGTCTTTTCACCCCTCTTTACACCGCTTTTGGTTGTTGTGAAGCCAAAAAAAAGCTACCTCTGTACCTTGTGTACGAGGTTGCTTATTTTTGGTGAGCAACACCACTATTAAGGTTGTAAAACATTTGTGATCAGTGATGTCAGCGTCCAAAAGTTTGGGGCTGGCTCACCACAAATGTTTTACTCCTATTTTAAGGGGCAGGAAGGGCTATTTTACAAGCCCTTGCCCTTGTACCCTGTGCGGGTGTTATATCCAATTAAGTTGATAACGTTTACCGTCCTTAACTACCGAATATTCTCCCCCCTCTGGGTCATATTCTTCAATAAGACCACAATTTACAAGTTCGTCAAAGTCGGTAGGGTAATCATCGGCTAATATCTCGGCGGTTTCTCTCACTGACAAATTCAGCCGTTTGCCATCTAAAAAAAGTAACTTTAACAAGTAGAAATTATACTTATCGCTTTCTATAAACAAAGTATAACATTCATAGGTTGTAAGGTCGCGAAGCATTACAAACAAATCGCTTTCCTCTAATAAGTCGAAAGTCTTCCACGTAATACCGTCATATTCGTTATCAAAATTCATTGTGCCATAATCCGCTAAAATATCGGAATAGTCACAAACCTCGTCGCCTCCCCCATCGAGCACTTTAATTTCTTGTGGGTCTATACCTTCCCACCCCTCTGGGGTAGCGGGCAAATCGAAAGGTTCGCCTTGATAGTTGTAATAAACATTATACCCCAACTTATCTGCCTCACCTGCATCAAAGTCATTAGCTATAATTTTTTTAGCAGTTATATAACCGCCATTGTGAAAGCGCCCCCCGCGCCCTGTATGGAAAATGATTTTTTTCTTTGATTTCATAAAAAAGAGCAGTTTAGCGACTTGCTCGGGTCGGGGCTTATGGTTAAACAAAATACCTTTTTCTCTCGTCTTCGTTGCTTGGATAAGAAACATTTACAAAAGTATTACCTCCCGCTAATATCTCACCTGTTGCTTCATCATAAAGAACTTGCCTAAACTTTTCCGCAACCTCTTTAATTTCTTGGATTTGTTCAAGAATAGGAACGAATTTAACGCGCACCCTTATACTACTTTCAAGAGTTCCGCCCCCATCTGTAACGGATATTTTTCTATTATTATACCCTAGCAGCTTAAATTGTTCTCGAATTGCTTTTATTTTTTCTTTCGTTGTCATAGCTTTAAAAAATAAATTATTATTACAAAAAAGAGCAGTTTAGCGACTTGCTCGGGTCGTTTGTTTAGTAGGATAAATCTACGTCTTCAAGTCCCTGCGGTACTTGTTGGTAAGTGTGTCGTACTTCAGGCGGTACTTGCTCAAATGCTTGGGCTTGCATTGCTACCTGTTCTTCGCTCATTCTAGCAAAAAACCCCTGCCCCTGTGGTGCTTGTTGTTGTCCTTGTGGTGCTTGTTGTTGTCCTTGCGGTGGGTAAAACGCTTGTTGAGGAGCTCCCTGTGGCAGCTGCTGCCCTTGCTGTTGTACGTACCCCTGTGTAACGGCTTGCGGTTGTTTTGGATAATCTAACACTTCAAAGGATTGCACAACTACATTTAAATTTGTGTATTCCCTCCCTGTATTCTGGTCTTGCTGAACTGTAACCTCCAACTTAGACCCTTGTACCGCTATCCGCGCACCTTTTTTCAAGCGTTCACAAACCTTATTAAGGTCGCCTTGTAAGTTCCATTTTGAACACGGCAAATAAATTGTGTCATAAATGGTATCGCCGTTCTCGTCTTTTCCTTGTGTAGGAAAATTAACGGCTACTGTAAAATTAAGCACATTTGATTTCTCAAACTGCTTTGCTGTTGCGTCCTTTGTAACGCGTCCGATAAATGTAATTGAAAACATAATAAAAAATATTTAAATTATTAATAATCAGTTGTTTACGTTCCACGTGGAACACTTTTTAGTGTGTGTTTTGTATAAGCTTTTAAGCTATCCCAGTATGTCAAAGTACTTACTTTATTATCTCATTTTGATAGGACAAAGATACGACAAATAAATAATATATGCAAATTATTATGTATAAATTTCGATACTTTTTTCTTATAAAGAATGTTGTGTGTGATTGTTTTTACTTATGGTCTATATAGGTGCTGCGTACTTTGTTTAAATTAATATGTAAGCTGCCATACTTGGTTCTAAGGTCTTCCATACTCTGGGAGGTTCCTCCGCTGCTCTTCTTATGCTCTTCATCTCTATAGTACCACAATTTCTTAACAGGCGCAAACAAGCAGCCTATAGACTTCAATTGCTCTCGATGTGCATAAGTGTTGCCACTTATCCAAAGCCATTCCCCCACCTGCTCCACCTCTATACCCACAAGGTTTGCAAGTTTACCAATGATGTCCATATAACGCAATTGCTCGTTAAATTGTTCATTAATTTCTTCCGCTGTACCTGTGGCATATTTAGCAATAAAAAACTGATATTCTGCATTTATTGCTTGCATTATCGTATTATCTCCTCCCCTGTCTGGGTGGTTCTCAAAAGCAAGTTTTTTAAATAATTTTTTTGCTTCTTCTGTTGTCTTGCAATCGTTAAAGTACTTCATAAAGCATTCATTATTAAATTATTATTACACTGCAAATATACGACAAATAAATAATATACACAAATTATTATGTATATTTTTCATAAATATTTTGTTACATATATAACATTTGCCATATATTTTTTCTTTCATCATTTTCGGTTTGATATATACAGAAAAACAAAGTTTTTCAAGCGCGTCCGGCTCGGACAAAAAAGAGAAGAGAAAATAAAAAGCAAACAATATTTTTTCCCCCAAAGCCTCAAACCCTAAATCTTCTTTTGCCTCTTTTTCTACTGCTCTATCAGGGCGGGGGGTTCTCGTAAAACTAAAGCATAAAAAAATTAGGAAGGTTCGTTAATTTTTTTCCGCAGCCTCTGGCGAGGACAAAAAAATTAATGAAAGCCTCATTTTTTTTGCTGTGTTTTCCCCCCGCCATACCTTTGCAGTAGAAAAATGAGAGCTAAAGAAGATGATTTGAAGTGAGAAAAAATTAAGGAAAAAAAAGAACAAAATAGGGACTTGGTAACTGTCCCCCCGCGTTAGGGATAGGAACGGAAATAAAGTAAATGAGAAGGCTTTAGAAAATCAGCGGAGGAGAAGGCTTGCCACTTTAGTGGAAGACTTCTAAAACGCTTAATTTTCTTGACTTCTCAGAGCTTTATTGCAGAGTATAGCCCGACCCTTGTGGTAACGCCCAAAATAAAAAAAAGAGCTTATAAATAGGCTACTTGATGCCAGGTTAAAGAAAATACTTAATTAGTTGATAAATAATAACTTACACTTTTCTGTTAATCAAAAACGATGTAAAAATGAGTCACCTTATTCTTATTCGGGTCTGTTCCCCTCCCCTGTGGGGAGGGGTTAGGGGAGGGGCAAAAGGGCGGTGGGTGGGCTTAGAAACTACACTGTAAAGAGGGGTGAAAAAAGGTCTTGCCGTCCACGAGTGGGGGCAAGGTCTTTTCACCCCTCTTTACACCGCTTTTGGTTGTTGTGAAGCCAAAAAAAAGCTACCTCTGTACCTTGTGTACGAGGTTGCTTATTTTTGGTGAGCAACACCACTATTAAGGTTGTAAAACATTTGTGATCAGTGATGTCAGCGTCCAAAAGTTTGGGGCTGGCTCACCACAAATGTTTTACTCCTATTTTAAGGGGCAGGAAGTGAAGAAAAAAATTGTGAAAAAAAATAAAGTATGAATGTTTGTGTAAGTAAAAATATTTTTGTAACTTTGCACCAACTTTTAAAGTTAAGTTCATCATCATAGCTAACTTTATTAAGTTATTATTACAAAAACCTAATTTTACAACAAAATAAATATAAGGGAAGTATTAAAAATTATAACATACACCTTCTCCCTTATATTTTGGTTGTGAATTGCTTTCAAAATTAAAAAACCACCCCTTTATGGGGTGGTTTTTGTTCGGTAGGAATAGAGTAGAAATAAGGTAAAACTACTTGGAAATATGGTCGTAGTTTTCATAGAAAATCCTGTCTTCCGCTACTTTTACTGATTGTAATATATTCCAAAAATTTTTGCTATAAGTTTTATTAGTTGAAGGATTAATAGATAATAAGTTTTTATAAAATCCTTTTATATCTTTAGCTTCATATACTTTTTTATTCTTATAATATATTTCAATAGATACATTATCTTTATATGCAAGTCCATCGTTTCTCCATTCACTTTCATATAAAATTTTCACATTTTCATAATTATTACGTTCATAATCAGGCTCCAAATCATGTTTTTCTTCTTCAGAAGTGAAATTAGGACTAGGGGTTTCAAATATATCTATATGAGATAATTCTTTTTCAATTTTTTCTATTTTCCCTTTCCCATTTTTTTCTTCTTTTTGAAATATTATTTTATACATAATATTTTCCTTTTGAATATCTTCATCTTTTTTAAGTGAAGTTTTCTTCCCTATATAAAAAACACTTCGGATTAAACCAGTTGGAACATAATGATCGTTAATATTAAAATAAGATTTACCTAACAAACTTATTTTATTAATTGTTAAAGGTGTTAATATGACTGCATTAGGAGTTGTAGATTTAGATATGTTATCAGAATTGTTAACTATTATATCAGAATTTTTTGTATTCATATCAATAATTCCTTGAAGTTCAATTTCTTTTTTTTCTTTTTCATTATCAAATTGAATATGGATATTTTCTCCTTTTAAATAAACTTTGTTATCATATATTAGTTTTTTCATATTAGAATGAATAAAATATCTTACTTCTTTATTATGATTTTTTGTCTCAATAATCAGTTTAAAGTTAAAAGGCTTTTCAGGAACAATTTTTTTAAAAGGAGTTTCCGCTTTTACATTAAATTGCTCAGGCAAGATATTAATATCTACTTCTTTACTCTTGGTAATAGATGAATTTTTTATTTGATAAATTAACTTTTTACTACCTGATTTAAAACTTTTAATACTTAATTGATTATCTGAGTTTTTATTAAATGTATACCACTTTTTAAGTTGTATTTCCTCATTATTGAAAATAATTTTTGAATTCTGTAAGTTTGAATCGGTTGTATCAAACCCTAAAAATTGTATTTCAAACAATTCATTACTAAGACGATCTTCTTTAGCTTTAAGAATTATCTTAACTTCTTGTCCTTGTTCTACATTTTCCAAGTTAGTATTTAGTATTTGCTCAATGGTAAAATCGTTGTTCTTTACTATTATTGAGATTCTTTTTACTTCACTCTCATTGCCATATTCGTCTTTTACCTGAATGTTTAAAACATATTCTATAGCACTATTTGCTTTAAATTCTAATGGAAACAAGTTACCATCATTAATTTCCAAACTTTTATATGTAATTGTAAGAAAATTAAAATTAGCTGGATTTCCTGATGATAACCAAGTTTTATATTCTATTTTTTTATTATTAGGATGTGTTTTTTCTACTTCACACTCAATTTTGAAAGGTTCGTTTATATAAATATCATCTGCTTTTAGAGTTATGTTTTTAAGTGATATCACAGCGTTTTTTACATTTATATCAAGTTCTTTTCTTTCAGTATAAACAGAATTTTTAAGTTCATATACCAATTTTTTTGTTCCTGCATTAAATGAATTTAATTGTATTTTATTAATAAAATCTTTGCTTATAGAATACCACTTATTTGTTTGTACTTCATTGTTATTTAGGTATATCTTTGATTTTTGTAATCTTTCATCAGCTGCATCAAAACTTAGAAACTGTATTTGAAAATTTTCCTGCGTCTGCGCCTCTTCCTTTATTTCAAAAGACAATTCAACATCTTGCCCTTGCACTATATTATCAAGGTTTGTAATTGCTTTTTGTTCAATAGAAAATGTCTTATTTTTATTTTTTATATTGTAATCAAACGTCACCCTTTTATCCACTCTTTCATCTTTTGAGTTTTTAAACGTAACACTTAAAGAATGAATACCTTGAAAGGTACCTTTATACTTTAATTTTAAAGTATCAGAAGTTAGATTTTGAAAACCAAAATCTTTAACTTCGTTGTCGTTATTATCATAGATAGTAAAACCTTGTGATTTATCAAGGTTTACCCTGTATTGCATAGTAGCCCCTTCGTTGTATTTTCTGTTTACAACGTATGTTACAGGAACAATATCATTAAGCGCTAAATTTGAAATAGTGTCTTTATCAGCTTTTACCTCAAACTTCCATTGTATAGGGTCTTGTTCTTTGTCTTTACTGCACCCCACTATACTAAGAGAAACAGCTACAATAGCAATAATTGCAAAAAGTAATAATCTTTTCATAGTCGTAATATTTTAAGTTTATAAATAGTATTTTATACCAGCATTTGCGCTGTATTTCCAATCAGCATATTTACTTCCTTTATTCCAATATTGATTAAAGTTAATAAGAAAAGTCAGTCTATGCCAAATTTTAATTTCCACTTCAGGAGCTGCTAAAACTCCATAAGTAAAACCGTTCACAGGGTGTGTTAAAGGTGTCCCAAACTGACTTTCAGTAGCATTCCCATTATTAATATTTTCAACGCCCACAAAACCGCCTACTTTAATATTAAAATAGAAATTACGAAGTCCCTCATAAGACCACCCCCCAAGAGCATTTAGGCCATAGAGTTTATAAGGCAAATTTAGATTGTCCTTATCTACGTAATAATCTTGTAAAAATAAATTTGCTTCGGCTAAAGCTCCGTGCTTTCCTATGGTAACACCTGTACCAAAATTAAGTTCGGAAGCTATGCCGTTCATTTCTCCTTTACCCTCCATAATACCATATCGGGCTTGCAATGCCCAACCGTTTTCTTTACGTTGTCCGTAAAGAGAGAAAGAAGCAATTACTAATGTAAAAAGTAAAAATTTCTTCATAATGTTTAGTGTTGAAAAAAATTAAATTGACTAATTATTTATTATTTTTAAATTCAAATTCTACTTTAAGATTTTTAAGTACTAGATACGCATCAAAGTCTTTACCCGCTTTACTCTTAAACCCTTTTAAAAGACTTGTTTTGCCTTTACCTATTAAGTCGGCCACTTGTTTGGCCGTAATGTTTTTATGTGCTACCTCTTTCCAAATAGTAAAGTCGCAACCGCTTTTATAGTTCGTACAACCAAAAGCCTTTTTACCCTCCACAATTTTTCCTTGTTTGCACTTAGGGCAAGTGCCTAATGTTTCACGTTCCACTTTAACAGCTGCTTCAATGTTAAAAATATTTTGCACTATATTTTTAACATACTCCAACAAATTATTATAATACTCTGTAACAAGTAGCTTACCCTCTGTTATCTGCTTTAGCTGATATTCAAGACGGGCGGTTTGGGCTACATTCACTACTTCTAAATTCTTGATAGCATTGTAAAATTGCAGGCCTAAGTCTGTGGGCAGATACTTGTTTTTCTGTAAGGTGATAAACTGCCTTTTTTGAATAAGTGTATCAAGTATGCCAGGGCGAGTTCCTTTGGTACCAATTTGCAAGCCTTTTAG
>NZ_CP027229.1:2807500-2962157 GCF_002999135.1 Capnocytophaga sp. oral taxon 878 | reverse complement strand
GCCGTTTAGATAAGCCCAAAGTCGATAACATCGAGGGTATAGCTCCCGCTATTGCTATCGAGCAGAAGGTTAATACCTCCAACCCTCGCTCTACAGTAGGCACTTCTACCGAAGTGTATGACTATTTAAAACTACTATTTGCTCGTATTGGCAAAACCTATTCTCCTATTTCGGGCAAAGAGGTGAAAAAACACACTGTTACCGATGTAGTCGATGCAGTACTAGCATACCCCGAAGGCACTAAGTTATTGCTTTTAGCACCTATCACCATTCCCGAAGGACGCACCCCTCAGCAGGTACTCCAATTATTAGTACAGCAGGGCTATGTGCGTATCCTCCACCAAGATGAAATCATCAGGATTGATGATGAACTACCTAAAAAAATCTCTCATTTTAAGCTGGTGGTCGATAGGGTAATCGTTCAGCACTCCGATGACTTTGCTCACCGCCTTGCCGATGCCGTTGAAACAGCTTTCTTTGAAGGAAAAGGTGAGTGTATCCTACGCGAAATGGAGGGAGGCAAGCAAACTACCTTTAGCAATCGCTTTGAGTTAGATGGTATTACTTTTTTAGAGCCCAATGTACACCTGTTTAGCTTTAACAATCCCTATGGGGCATGTCCTGTATGCGAAGGCTATGGTGATACCATAGGTCTGGACGAAGACCTCATAGTGCCGAACACCGGTTTATCTATCTATGAAAATGCTATATATCCTTGGCGTGGCGAAACTATGAGTTGGTTCCGCGACCAGTTAGTGAACTCTGCCTATAAGTTTGATTTCCCTATACACAAACCTTGGTTTGAGCTCACTGCCAAACAAAAACAGTTGGTCTGGAGTGGCAATTCTTACTTCACAGGGCTTACAGGTTTCTTTAAAGAGTTAGAAGAAAAAAGTTATAAAATACAAAACCGCGTACTACTGGCTCGCTATCGGGGCAAAACTCGTTGCCACGAGTGTGGCGGTAAGCGCTTGCGCAAAGAGGCAAACTACGTACAAATAGCAGGCAAAAGCATTTCCGATTTGGTTGAAATATCTATTGATGAACTACAAGCCTTTTTCAAGAACTTACAACTCACAGCCTATGAGCAAGAAGTTGCCAAGCGCTTGTTATTGGAAATTAATAACCGCTTGCAGTTCTTAACCGATGTAGGGCTGGGGTACCTCACCCTAAATAGAAAATCGAATACTCTTTCTGGCGGAGAAAGCCAGCGTATTAACTTAGCTACTTCATTGGGTAGTAGTTTGGTAGGCTCAATGTATATTTTAGATGAACCTAGTATTGGGCTACACCCTCGTGATACCACCCGACTCATAGGGGTGCTCCAATCATTGCGTGATCTTGGTAATACTGTCATTGTGGTAGAACACGATGAGGATATTATGAAAGCCGCCGATTACATTATCGATATAGGTCCCGAAGCTGGCACACATGGTGGCGAAGTAGTAGCTGCTGGCACTTATAACCAGCTGCTAAAAGCTGATACTCTTACAGGAAAATATTTAAGTGGCCGACTCAAGATTGAAGTGCCTAAAGTAAGGCGCACCTCTCCACATTACATTAAGTTAGTAGGCTGCCGAGAGAACAACCTAAAAAATATAGATGTCACTTTTCCACTTGATATGCTTACCGTAGTCACAGGGGTATCGGGCAGTGGCAAATCAACCTTAGTAAAAAAGTTACTATATCCTGCTATACAAAAAGAATTGGACTTGGCTTTTGAAAAAGTAGGACAGTTTAGCAAAATAGAAGGCAAATACAAGCAACTAAAAGGGGTTGAGTTTGTCGATCAAAATCCAATAGGCAAATCTTCCCGTTCCAACCCCATAACCTACATCAAGGCTTATGATGATATTCGAGCGCTATTTGCCAACCAGAAACTGTCTAAAATGCGTAATTTCCAATCCAAACATTTCTCCTTTAATGTTGATGGCGGAAGATGTGAAGTGTGCAAGGGAGAAGGTGAAGTAACTATCGAAATGCAGTTTATGGCCGATGTTCACCTTACTTGCGAGGCTTGTGGCGGCAAACGCTTTAAAAAAGAAGTGCTGGAAGTTACCTATGAGGGCAAAAATATCGATGATTTGTTAAATACTACTATCGATGATGCTGTAGCGTTTTTCACAAAGCACAATCAGAAAAAAATAGCCGAGAAGTTAAAACCTCTGCAAGATGTAGGCTTAGGGTATGTAACCTTAGGCCAAGCCTCATCTACCCTATCGGGTGGCGAGGCACAGCGTATTAAGTTAGCCTCATTTTTAGCCAAATCAGATAGCAAAGAAAAAGTACTTTTCATTTTCGACGAACCTACTACAGGGCTACACTTTCACGATATTCGCAAGTTATTGGATTCCTTACAAGCCTTGATAGAAAAAGGGCATTCTGTAATTATTATTGAACACAATACCGAAATGATTAAATGTGCCGACTATGTAATCGACTTAGGCTTAGAAGGAGGCGACAAAGGCGGTAACATTGTTGCTACTGGCACCCCCGAAGAAATATCTAAGAACAAACAGAGCTATACAGGGCAGTATTTAAAGTTATAAGCCTCAAAATTACTATTTTGTAATTTACTTATTAATTCGTACTTTTGCAGCCTACTACCCTCCTAACCCCTCTTAATATCTAACACCTAAAATGGAACAAAAAGAAGATAGCATTATCAAAATAACAGGAATGTACCAAGATTGGTTCTTGGACTATGCCTCGTATGTAATTTTAGAGCGGGCAGTACCTGCCATTGAAGATGGTTTTAAGCCGGTACAACGCCGTATTATGCACTCAATGAAAGAGGTTGATGACGGCAGGCTAAACAAGGTGGCAAACGTGGTGGGTAATACTATGCAGTACCACCCTCACGGCGATGCAAGTATAGGCGATGCTATTGTACAAATTGGTCAGAAGGATTTGCTTATCGATACACAAGGTAACTGGGGTAACATCCTTACTGGTGCCGAAGCAGCAGCCCCAAGGTATATTGAGGCTAGGCTATCTAAATTCGCTCTTGATGTGGTATTTAGCCCCAAAGTAACCGAATGGCAATCTAGCTATGATGGTCGTAAAAAAGAACCTATAAGCTTGCCTGTGAAGTTCCCATTGCTTTTAGCGCAAGGTACCGAAGGTATTGCCGTAGGGCTTTCTACCAAAATACTCCCTCATAACTTCATTGAACTGATTGATGCTTCTGTAGCTTACCTAAAAGGCAAATCATTTGAGTTATACCCCGACTTCCCTACTGCGGGCATTATGGATGTAAGTGGCTATAATGATGGCGCACGCGGTGGCCGTGTGCGTGTGCGTGCCAAAATATCTCAGTTAGATAAAAGTACCCTTTGCATTACCGAAATACCTTTTAGCACTACCACCACTACCCTAATAGACTCTATTCTTAAAGCTAATGAAAAAGGCAAAATAAAAATCAAAAAAGTTGAGGATATTACAGCTGCCAATGTAGAGATTCTTATCCATTTACCAGCAGGCACCTCACCTGACAAGACCATTGATGCCTTATACGCCTTTACAGCTTGCGAAACCTCTATATCGCCTATTACTTGTGTAATTGAAGATAACAAACCGCATTTCCTTACCGTTTCTGAAGTATTACGCCGCAGTACCGACCGCACTGTGCAACTACTGAAACGTGAGCTTGAAATAGAATTAGAAGAACTACAAACTCAATGGCATTACGCTTCTCTAGAAAAGATATTCATTAGAGAAGAGATGTATATTGACTTTAAAAAATATACTGATAGAGAAAGTTTATACGAATACTTATACCAGCGTTTTGAACCTTTTAAAAAGGATTTGCTCCGTGAGATTACTGATGATGATTTGGCTAAACTCACCCAAATACCAATGATTAGGATCACTCGTTTTGACTCTTATAAGGCTGATGAAAATATACTAAAAATAGAAGCTGACATAGAGGAAGTAAAGAATCACCTTGCTAACCTTATAGACTATGCTATTGCTCATTTTGAACGCTTAAAAAAGACCTATGCTAAGGGACGTGAACGCAAAACCGAAATACGAATGTTTGATACTATTGAGGCTACCAAAGTGGTAGTGCGTAACACCAAACTATACGTGAATCGTGCTGAAGGCTTTGTAGGTACTGGTTTGCGCAAAGATGAGTATGTAGGTGATTGCAGTGATATAGATGATGTAATTGTATTTACTGAAAGTGGCGCTATGTATGTAACTAAAGTAGCCGATAAGCAATATATTGAAAAAGGCATCATTCACGTAGCGGTATTTAAGAAAGATGATAAGCGCACTATCTATAATATGATTTATAAAGATGGACAAACGGGCTTTTCATACATCAAGCGGTTTAATGTAACAGGTATTACTCGGGATAAGAAATATGAGCTGATACCTGCCCATAAAGACTCGCGCGTGCTGTATTTTACTGCTAACCCTAATGGCGAGGCTGAGGTTGTTACTATTAACCTACGCCAGCTTGGTACCTTGCGCAAGCTGCGTTGGGATATCGACTTTGCAGATACTCTTATTAAGGGGCGTGGGGTAAAAGGAAACCTTGTGAGCAAATATGCTATCAAGCGTATAGAGCTAAAAGAAAAAGGTGTATCAACCCTGAAACCACGTAAAATATGGTTTGATGATATAGTGAAACGCCTTAACACTGAGGAACGCGGCACCTTGCTTGGCGCTTTTAAAGGGGATGACCGTATGCTGTTTATTACCAAAGAAGGTGTTGTAAAAACTATCATACCAGAGCTCAGTTTGCACTTTGAAAATAACATTGTAATAATGGAGAAATGGCAACCAGAGAAGCCTATTTCGGTAATATATTATGATGGGGAGAAAGAACGTGTATTTGTAAAACGCTTTGTAATAGAGAATGAAAACCGTGAAGAACTTGTAATTACTGAGCATCCTAAATCACAATTGCTTTTTGTATCTTCTGACTGGAGACCTATGGCTGAGGTGGTATTCACTAAAGAAAAAGGTAAAGAGAAAGAGAATCTTACTGTGAATTTGGAGGAGTTCATCAGTGTGAAGGGGATTAAAGCACTGGGTAACCAGCTTACTACTGATAAGGTTAAAACTATTAACACTCTTGAATCATTGCCGTATGAAGAACCTCAAGAGGAGGAAATTATAGAAGATTTGGGCGAT
Organism: Capnocytophaga sp. oral taxon 878; assembly: GCF_002999135.1. Lineage (NCBI taxonomy): Bacteria > Pseudomonadati > Bacteroidota > Flavobacteriia > Flavobacteriales > Flavobacteriaceae > Capnocytophaga > Capnocytophaga sp. oral taxon 878. The sequence goes on along the minus strand of NZ_CP027229.1, from coordinate 2,957,012 downwards.
GAGGAAATTGTAACTCAAAACGAAAATGAAGGCACCCAAATAGAGATGGAGTTTTAAGAGTTTTAAAACAATAAAAAAGAGGTAAGAGAACTAAGGTTCTCTTACCTCTTTTTTTGTGCCTTATTTGCCTAAAAAGTAAGGGTTATGCCGGCTAGGTAATTGGCTTCGGCAGCTGGAATGTAGGACACTCCGCCTCCATAAAAGTTAGTACCGTAGGGTGTGTATTTGGCGTTTAAAATATTATATCCTGTGAGGGTGAATAATACTGATTGGAAGGTGTGTTTAGGCTTCCATTCGTAGGCTAAGCTAAGGTCGTTTACAAAGTAGGGATCTAGTTTGGCTAAATCTCGGCCTGTATTATCAACATATTGTTTGCCTACGTATTTGGATATAAGGCTTATTTGAAAACTTTCAATAGGCATAAAGCTTATTGTATTACCTATTACTGTATTGGGTGAATAGGAAATAGGTGTATCTCCTAGGCTAAGTGTACTGGTAGCTAAGCCGGGATCGGTGCCTTGATAGTTTTTATTGATATTGCGGCTGAAAGCTATGGCTGGCTGCCATAACCACTTATCGGATAGTTTTACGGTTGCGTCGAGCTCGATACCTGTGCGGTAGCTTTTTTCTACATTTTCACGGATGGGATATCCGGTATCGTTATAACGGCCTGTGAGTACTAACTGATCTTTATAGCCCATATAATAACCGTTAAGATTAAGGGTTACTTTATTGGTGTGGTAACGCCAGCCGAGTTCGAAATCGTTTAGCTTTTCGGCTACTGGTTTGGGTGTATTGGGATATTCATAAAGGGCATTATTATAGCTTTTATAGTCTGACCTATTGGGCTCTTTGGTAGCTCGTGCATAGGAGAAGTAGATATCATTATATGCATTGGGTGCATAGGTTATACCTGCTTTGGGATTGAAGGCTGTGAGTGACTCATCTACTTTTTGTGCTGCTGACTTATAGCTTACGTTACGCAATTGTACATCGGCAAAGAGGCTCCATTGGGGGGCTACTTTGTAGGTGAGTTTGGCGTAGCCTGATGCTTCTTCCTTACGATTTAGTCCTTCGTATTTGTATCTGTTTTTATATACGGGTAAGATTGCTTCTGCCCAAAGTAGTTCTTTGAAGTGAGCTCCTTCATAACGGTTAAGTGCGCCGCCGAAGGTGAAATCAAGGGCTTCTTTTTGGTAATTGGCTGAGAAGGTTGTTCCCCAAAAATCGTTGTCTAAGGCTTGCTGATGGATGAAGGTGGTTTTCTTTTCTTTGCCGTTGGCGTCTAACTCTTTAGGCAGCCCTATTTTAGAATATTTTTCTGCTTCATTTTCATAGGTTTCCCAATATCCTTTGCCTTTGGTGTAGTGGAATGATAGCTGAGTTTTCCACTCGGGGCTCCAGTGTTGTGACCAGTGTAATTGTGCGTGGTCTTGCTGGTAGTTATCTGTTTGGTTATCATAGAAGCGTTTGTTACCGTTTCTGTCGGTGTACTCACCTGCGGGGTTGTAGCGTCTGTTATTTTCTAGGGTGGCTTTATCTAAGCCTAAATAAGTGAGGTAGGTGTGTTCTTTTCCGCCAAAAACGAGTGCTTTGATAAGGGTACCTTCATAATTGTAGGTGCCTTGTAGGAAGTAGGATTTGAGATCGGAAGAGGCTCTATCACGGTAGCCATCGCTTTTGATAACTGAGAAGCGGCCGCTGAGTTCAAAACGGTCATTGATTTTGCCTGTAGAGAGCCTAATGCTGTGCTTGTGGGTGTTATAGCTGCCGTAGAAGTTGGCTATTTCACCCATAGGGCGCTCTTGGATGGCATCGGTAAGGACGTTGATGCTTGCGCCGAAGGCTCCTGCGCCATTGGAGGAGGTACCTACGCCTCTTTGGAGCTGGATACTTTGGGCAGATGCTGCTAAATCGGACAGGTTGTACCAGAAGACGCCTTGCGACTCGCTGTCGTTAATAGGTACGCCATTGATGGTTACGTTGGTACGATAGGTATCGGAGCCGCGTATGTACATTGCGGTATTGCCGAAACCGGAGCCATCTTCGGAGTATGAAACTACGTTGGGCAAGAGGTTGAGCAGGAGTGGTATTTGCTGCCCGAAGTTCTTTTTTTTGATTTCTTCCTTTGAGAGGTTGGAGAAAGTAATAGGGACTTTGTTGGTTGCCCTTACTGCCGAAACGAGTACCTCGTCTAGCTGAATGGTTTTGGTGGTATCGGCAGGTGATTGAAGTTGTTGCGCTACGGCTCCAGTTGTGAGGCATAGCGTAGTGTACAGAAGTACATTTTTCATTAGATAAAATGTTTTTTCACAAATAAAAGAGGTGATTATTTGGTGTGGTTACTAAAAAAAAATAGCCTGTTCTTGCTACCCAAAAGCAAAAACAAGCCAATGCTTAGTTTCAATCCTTTTGCGGCATTACCCGCTCAAGTTCTATGGGTATAATCTCAGCTTTTTACAGCACCCCTTATGAGACGGCGGCAAAAGTACGAACTTTTTCTAAACTGGCAATAAATAATTAACATTTTTTTATAGAGGGAAGTGTGAAGGGGAGAAATAGGAGGGTAAGGGAGATGAGAAAAATGTAATGTTTTGTGGATTTTGTTGCGAATTTGGCAAAGAAAGGGTTGGGGGTTGAAAGGGTTGATAATCAGGGAGGTAATGTTTATCCTTCGTTTACAGTTCGTTTATAGTTCGTTATAGGTTCGTTCATCTTAGGGTATAGCTATAGGGTGCTTGGGGGGATGATGATGGAAGAATGAGCTGATTATCAGGCAAGAAGTAAAAGATAAGAGGTAAGAGTATGAGGGAGGGTGTTTTTGAGATATTGGCAATAAAAATGAGAAAAGGGTGAAGATTCTTCATTTTTGGGTAATAGGAAAGAGATGAGAGTTTTGGGGGAGGGAAATAGTTGCTTAATTAATTATTGGCTGTTAATTGCTAATTGGAAATTATTTTATACCTTTGCCGCCATAAAACCTATTAGAAATGGAAAATACTCAATTATCACAAGAACAATACCAACTATTCAAGACTGCTGAAACATATCTAAGACGCAAGCGATTGCTATATATTCACTTTTGTGTATTTGTTTTAGGATGCATTTTCTTTTATGTAGCTAACAAATTACTGAACTTTGCCCCGCAATATGATTGGTACTTGTGGGCTAGCTTATTATGGCTGTTTTTATGGTGCTGTCACGCTATGAATGTTTTTGTATTTGATAGGTTTTTGGGGAAAGAATGGCAAGAGAAACAACGCCAAAGGTTGATTCAAATACAACAACAACGCCTCATCAAAATGGAAGCGGCAGTAGAAAAAGAATTTCAGTTACAAAAAGAACAAGCCAAGAAAGATTTAACCTCGGCTGAGATAACCACTAACGCCTAAACCTTTACTATGCTGACCCTTATAGCTGCTGCTGCTACGGATAATGCCATAGGGAAAGGTAGTAGTCTTTTATGGCACCTCCCTGATGATTTTAAGCATTTTAAAGCCCTTACTACGGGACATTGCATCATTATGGGACGGAAGACTTTTGAGACCTTTCCTAAGCCTTTGCCACACCGAAAACATATCGTAATCACGCGGCAAATGAACTACCCTGCGACTGAAGAGGTAGCGGTAGTGAGTACCCTTAATGCTGCTATTGACCTTGCGCTAAGAACTGACCAAAACCCTTATATTATAGGAGGTGGTGAGATTTATGCACAAGCAATGCCTTTGGCTGATAAAATAGAACTTACACGTGTGCACCACTCTTTTGAGCAGGCAGATGTATTTTTTCCAGAAATATCATCTTTGGAATGGCAATTAACCAATAGTCTACTTCATCCTAAGGATGAGAAACACCTGTATGCTTTTAGTTTTGAAACATATATAAGGAAAAAATAAGATACAAAAAAGGCTGCTCAACATTGATTGAGCAGCCTTTTTTGTTAGTTGATAATTGCTATTTTTTGAGTAAAGAAAAATATTCATATACTTTTTTCCCTCTAAAACCTACAGCTTTTACTAATTCATCTTCTGAGGCTTCACGAATGCGTTTTACTGACTTAAAATGCTGTAATAGCGTTTCTTTAGTTTTGGCTCCAATACCTTCAACTCCATCAAGTTCCGATACTATGGCACTCTTACTGCGTTTTTGGCGGTGGAAGGTAATTCCAAAGCGGTGCGCTTCATCACGTAACTGCTGTATAATACGTAATGTTTCGGAACGTTTATCTAAATAAAGAGGGATGCTATCTTCAGGAAAATAGATTTCTTCCAAGCGCTCTGCAATACTGATGATAGCTATTTTGCCTCTGAGTTGTAGCTGTTCCAACGCTTTTAGTGCTGATGAGAGTTGCCCTTTACCCCCATCAATAACAATAAGTTGTGGTAGAGGCTGTCCTTCATCTAACAAGCGACGGTAACGCCTAAAAACAGCTTCCTCCATTGAAGCAAAATCATTAGGCCCCTCTACAGTTTTCACATTAAAATGTCTGTAATCTTTCTTGCTTGGCTTAGCATTTTTGAATACTACACATGCTGATACGGGATTAGTGCCCTGAATATTTGAATTATCAAAACACTCAATATGCACTGGTGGCACTGACAAGTGCAAATCACGTTGCATTTGGGTAAGAATACGGTTGGTATGTCGTTCAGGATCTAATATTTTTTCCTGCTTGAACCTATCTTGCCTAAAATGTTTTGCATTTCGTTCTGATAGTTCTAATAACTGTTTCTTTTCACCCAATTTAGGAATTGTCATCAAAAGATTTTCAGCAAGAGTTACTTCAAAAGGTACTATAATTTCTTTAGAAGTAGAAAAAAATCTTTCCCTAATATCAACAATGGCATATTCCAGCAGTTCACGGTCGGTTTCTTCTAATTTCTTTTTAATTTCAATAGTATGAGCCCTAACAATAGCTCCATAAGCTACTTGCAGGAAGTTCACATAAGCATACTCCTCATCTGACACAATAGAGAAGACATCTACATTGTTAATCTTACTACTCACAATAGATGATTTTGCTTGATATTTTTCCAATACTTCTAATTTTTCTTTTACTATTTGAGCTTCCTCAAATCGCAATTCTCCAGCAAGAGCTAACATTTTATCTTTAAAACGTCTTACGGTCTCTTTAAAGTTGCCTTTTAATATCTCTACTATTTGTTTAATATTCTCATTATAGTCTTCCTCTGTTTGAAAGTCTTCACAAGGTCCTTTACAATTTTTTAAATGATATTCCAAGCACACTTTGAACTTATGATTTTGCACATTTTGAAATGAAAGATCATAACTACATGTGCGTAAAGGAAAAAGCTCCTTAAAAAGATCTAATAATGTATGGACTGTTCTCATACTTGTATATGGGCCAAAGTACAGAGAACCATCTTTTATCATACGTCTAGTTAAGAAGACTCGTGGAAAACGTTCTTTTTTAACACATATCCACGGATAGCTCTTATCATCTTTTAATAGTATATTATAACGAGGTTGATACTTTTTAATAAGATTGTTTTCTAATAGTAAGGCATCACTTTCTGTTGCTACCACTATATGTTCAATACGCATAATCTTTCTTACTAAAACACGTGTTTTAGCATTATCATGTTCTTTTTGAAAGTATGAAGAAACTCTCTTTTTAAGATTCACAGCCTTCCCTACATAAATAAGTTTATCATCAGCATCATAAAACTGATACACACCAGCATTTATAGGCAAAGTTTGTAATTGAATTTCAATAGAAACCATAGTAAAAAATTAAAAGTTAACAATTAAAAAGAGGCTACCATTGGCAGCCTCTTTTTCTTTTTATAGAGATGAAAACACTTTATTTCAAACTATTTTACCAAGTTGATTTCAACACGACGGTTAAGATCTCTACCTTTTTTAGTCTTGTTAGATGCAATTGGTTTATCTGGACCATAACCTTTAGCAGAAAGACGAGCTGGGTTGATACCTTTATCTACAAGATAAACTTTAACAGAGTTAGCTCTTTCTTCAGAAAGTTTTTGGTTTTTAGCTTTGTTACCAGTGCTATCAGTGTGTCCTTCAACATCAAATTTAGCATTTTTATACTCATTTAACACTTCAACGATGTTGTTTAATACAGTAGCTGATTCAGGACGGATAGTAGCTTTACCAAGGTCAAACAAGATAGTTTTTGCAAAGTCATTCAATTTCTTTTGAACGTCTTGAGTTACTTCAGGGCAACCATTGTTTGAAACAGGACCTGGTTTATCAACGCATTCGTCGTCTTTATCAAGAACACCATCACCATCACGATCTGGCCAAGGGCAACCATTGTTTTCTTTAGGACCTTTTACATCTGGACATTTGTCATCTTTATCTGCTACACCATCACCATCAGTATCAGGGCAACCTTTAAATTCTTTTAATCCAGCTACTTCAGGGCACTCATCATCTTTATCAGCTACACCATCACCATCAGTATCAGGGCAACCATTAAATTGAGGAAGACCAGCTTCTTCTGGACAAGCATCTTGTTCATCAGCAATACCGTCACCATCTTTATCAGGGCAACCATTAAGTTTAGGATCTCCAGCTACATCTGGACAAGCATCATCTTTATCAGCTACACCATCACCATCTTTATCTTGCTTTCCAAATTTGATAGCGATACCCAAAGCATGTTGGAAGTAATTTTCTTCTGATTTAGACTTCATTGTTGGGTGGTAAGCTGTTTGCAAGTTAATACCGATATTATCGGTAAACCAAAAGTTAATACCACCTCCTGCAAGAGTACGAAGTTTACCAGCATTATCAATAGCAGCATAACCTCCACCTACTTGAGCATAAGGATCAAACCATCTTGCTCCACTCCACAAGTTATTTAAGTGGTATTGAACGGCTAAGTTAACAGCCCAAAAAGACTGATCTACTTTGTTATCAAGATCTTTATTATAACCAAAACCTTTCTCGATTTTGTTCAATGACCCTGAAAGTTCAGCAGAAAAACCTTTCCCTATGTATCTACCTACTGAAAGACGAGATACTGCAGGAAGAATGTTGATATCACTTGGCCCTCCCCAGTCTTTAATAACATCTCCAAAATCCATTGGAGTACGGATATCAACGGAATTTACTCCAAATCCTATTTGCCAAGGATTGTTTTCATCTTGTGCTTGTGCTCCTACTGTAAAAGCAGCAGCCAAAGCAAATAAAGTTACTTTGATTTTCTTCATACTTAAAAATGAATTTGATTACTATTTTAATTTTGGTGCAAATATAGGCAATATTTTGATACGTTTAAATTTTAAAACATTTTTTTTTTGTTAAATTTAATGCCTAACAAAAAATAAGTTTATTAACTATTGATTATCAACCATTTACCTCATTTGCTTTTTTATACTTATTTTACTACTTTATTGCTCTTCAGAAAAATTATAACCATTTTACCAAAGCAAAATCTTGTCGGTGAGGCAAAAGTTCATTCTTAGGGAATATCCGTATTGCCAACTGTAACGCTCCCGGATATTCCGATGCTATCTCTAACTGATAAGTCCCTCGTGTACCTTCATGGTATGCCAAAGCAAATTCAGTTGTCGACAACACCTTCATCTTATCATCCTTATATTCAGCCACTACCAATTCTACTCCTATATCTTCTGGACTTAGGTCTCCTACATCTAGTGTAATCTCTCCTTTATAAGTCTTACCTATTGATATAAGCTGTTCATTACGATTTGGCACTTTAAAGTCTACCACCTTAATATTATCCCATTCTTGGGTAACTTTGCGTTTCCAGCCAGATAGTTCAATAGCAAGAGCAAACTGATTATCTTTAATCTTAGTCACACGCTCAGTCATTGGGTAATAGTATTGCTTTTCGTAATCAGTAAGCATACGGGTAGTAGTAAAGTTTACTGCTACCTTAGCAATGGTATTCTTGATAAGAGCACACCAGCGCGATGAAATACCATCTTTATTCTTATCATAGAATATAGGAGCTATCTCATCCTCAATGATGTTATAAATCATCTCAGCATCCATCTCATCTTGGTACTGTTGGCTTTCATAAGCGCGTTCCATAGGCAATGCCCATCCCGCATCCTCTCTATATCCTTCTACCCACCAACCATCAAGTACGCTAAAATGCATAGTTCCATTCATCGCTGCCTTTTCTCCACTGGTTCCCGAAGCTTCAAGCGGACGTGTAGGTGTATTCATCCATACGTCTACCCCTTGTACCATATGGCGTGCCAACTCCATATCATAGTTCGGAATGAACAATATCTTACCTAAAAACTGTGGTAATTTCGATATTTCCACAATATTCTTAATCAAATCTTGTCCTGCCTTATCAGCTGGGTGTGCTTTACCAGCAAAAATAAATTGTACTGGGCGTTCAGGATTATTCACTATCTTATCCAATCGCTCAATATTAGTAAAGAGCAAGTGCGCGCGTTTATAGGTAGCAAAACGGCGTGCAAAACCTATAGTAAGAATATCTTCACGCAAGTTCTCTTTAATCTCTACCAACTGGCGTGGCGAGAAATAAGGAGTATTCTTTTCTAAACGCAGTTTTTGTTCCACACGGCGCAAGAGCTTTGAACGTAAAGCAGTTTTAATCTCCCATACACGTTGGTCTGATACTTTATAAATACCCTCAAAACCTTTAGGATCATAATGATGTGTTTTGTAATCTTTGCCAAACACCTCATTCTCTACTTCTTTCCATAAGCCTGCTGTCCAAGTAGGCTGATGTACCCCGTTAGTCACATAGCTAATATGTAGCTCTTCTGGCATATAACCTGGCCATAAGTCTTTTAATATATCTTTACTTACTTCTCCGTGTAACCAGCTTACTCCATTCACTTCTTGTGATAAGTTAGCAGCAAGGTTACTCATCGAGAATTTCTCGTGAGGATTCTCTAAGTTTATTTTACCCAAAGCTAATATTTGCTCCCAACTCACGTGTAGCTTATCTGCATAACCATTTAAGTATGCTCGTAACAAGCCTTCTTCAAAAGCATCGTGTCCTGCAGGCACAGGGGTATGTGTTGTAAATAGTGATGAAGCTCTTACTACTTCTATCGCTTCCGAAAATGCAAGATTATTATTTTGTATATATTCACCAAGGCGTTCCAATCCTATAAATGCTGCGTGTCCTTCATTGCAGTGGTAAATATCACTATCAATACCCAGCTTACGTAACATCTTAATACCTCCTAATCCCAAGAGCATCTCTTGTTTAAGGCGGTTCTCCCAATCTCCACCATATAAGTGGTGTGTGATTGAACGGTCATCATCTCGGTTATTTTCAAAGTCTGTATCAAGCAAATAAAGCTCTATACGTCCCACATCCACACGCCATACTCGTGCGTAAAGGGTTCTACCTGGCAAATCTATCGACACTATCACCCATTTACCTGTCTCATCTGTAACAGGTGTTACTGGTATTTTTGAAAAATCTTGTGCTTCATAATCAGCTTCTTGATTACCTGCAGATGACAATTTCTGAGTGAAATAACCATATCTATATAACAATCCTACCCCTGTTATCTTGGTAGCCTTGTCACTAGCTTCTTTCAGATAATCTCCTGCCAAAATACCCAACCCTCCTGAATATATCTTTAATGATGAGTGCAAACCGTACTCCATACTAAAATATGAAACCGACGGACTCACCATTTCTGCCTTTTTCGACATATATTCTTGGAAATCGGCATACACCTTTGATAGGTTGCGCATAAACACATTATCCTGCTCCAACTCTTTATAGCGTTTAAGCGAGATACTATCAAGCAAAGCTATAGGGTTTTTACGTACCTCAATCCATTTATCTTTATCAATGTATTTAAATACCTCATAAGCCTCATCGTTCCAGCACCACCAAAGGTTCTTAGCAAGTTCTTCCAATGGCTGTAAAGCTTCTGGCATCGCACGGTGAATAATCACACTACGCCAGTTAGGGCTATTCACCACCTTTGATTTTTCTAAGTAAGCCACCCCTTCTGTCTCTATAGGAGGTAATTTCTCTACCCTATCCTCAATATTTTCAAGGGTAAGCTCATAACTCTTTATATAGTACTGTACAAGGTTCTTCCAAAGAGCAATATCCGCTACTTTACCAGCTGTAGTTCTGCGCGCTTCTAGTTCAGCTTCTTTACTGTCAAGCAAAGCCGTAATATCTTTCACTATCGCCCCTACTACATCACCGTAATTGCTATCATTACGCTCAATTACCTGTATAGCATTTTGTTTCTCAGGATAATAATCATTCACCCATTTACCAAAACCTGCAAGGGTAGTTGTTATGGTAGGCACACGGAATGCCAAGCTCTCAAGCGGAGTATAACCCCAAGGCTCATAGTAAGAAGGGAATACTGTGCTATCCAATCCCATTAGCAAATCGTAATAACTAAGGTTAAACACCCCGTCATAACCATTTAGGTAACTTGGACAGAAAATCACCTTCACCTTATCTTCTTTACGGTTGAAAAGCTGCTGCTCATAAATGCGAGTCATAATCACATCATGATAAGCATCAGGCAATATATGTGTAAGATGCTTTTGCTCATTATCTACCGTCTGATGTGGGTTTACCAAGTTGTGTAACAATCCTTGGTTAGGCGCATCATGAGCCGTAGGGATAAGAATATACGCCAATAATTCCTTCTTGTTCTTAGGATTTCTATTTAGCGCCCCAAGAGCATCTATAAAAGCATCAATACCCTTATTATGGAACTCATATCTACCACTTATAGCCACTATCTTAGTAGTAGCAGCCACAGCTTGTCCTAACAATGCCTGCGCTACATTCACAAGTCTCTCTCTTGCCTCAGTGCGTTTCTTAGGAAAATCCTTCTCAGCAGGCAATATCTTATTCTCAAAGCCGTTAGGCGTAATAATATCTGTTTTTCTATTCAAAAAGTGCAATGCTTCTTGGGCTGTAATTTCACTCACAGTAGTGAAGCAGTCTGCCACTTTAGCCGTTTCTTTCTCAAGTAAATGTTTGTGCTGTACCCCAAAACGATAAGCCATCTCCTCAGGGTTATAATGCTTCATCTCATTGTACAACGGATAACCATTACCAGCTATTGATCTACCCACTACAGTAGCGTGAGTCGTGAATACCGAGCCTATCTTAGGCATCTTATCCTCAATGTAAAGCAATCCGCTACCTGTCATCCACTCGTGGAAATGACAAATCACATTCTCACGTGATGCCGTATTAAACTTCACAAAACTCTCAATAACTCTACCTACTCCATAACCAAAAAGCACCGATTCCACATAGTCCCATGAACTATTAAATGAATCAAGCTTATAATTATCCCAATAATAGCGCAATATCTCATTCTTTGAGCTTATATAGTGCGAAAAGTCCACAAGTATTACAACAGGATTCCCTTCTATTTTCCAGTTACCCACACGCACACGCAAACCTTCCGTAGCTGCTTTAGCTCGCCACGATTTAAAAAGATCTGCATTCTCTACAAACTCCTTGTTCTCATTATGCTGCCAAATATCAGGACCTATCAATATATATTTACTCCTGAATTCTTTTACAATACTTGGTGCCTTAGTAGCAATAACAGTATGAATACCGCCTACTTTGTTACACACCTCCCAACTTGTCTCAAATACATAGTCAGGATTTAATTTCTTCTTGCTGCTCATTATATCAGTATTAAGTTGTCCTTCTTTAGTTAATGCGTAATAATACAAACGACGTGGCAAAGGTACAAAGTTTTTTCTAATTAGACATATTTTATGCAAAATATTTTTTTTCTTATCACTTTATTTTAATTTCACCCCCATTCCAGCCCCTCCCACCCCCTACCTTACCCTCATCTTACCCTTACCTCAACCCTACCCCCACCTTACCCCCACCCCACCCATCTTATATGATGAACGAACGATAAACGAAGGATAAACGAACTATAAACGAAGGATAGTTTTCGCACTAACTCCCCTCCCTCTTACCTACCCCCTAACTCCTACCCCCTAACTCCTACCCCCTAACTCCTACCCCCTAACTCCTACCCCCTAACTCCTACCCCCTAACTCCTACCCCCTAACTCCTCCCCCCTAACTCCTATCCCCTAACTCCTATCCCCTAACTCCTATCCCCTAACTCCTATCCCCTACCTCCTATCCCCTACCTCCTATCCCCTAATTTGTCCTTTAATTTTTTTTTATTACCTTTGCCAAAAAAATAAACCACTATGAAAAAATTATTATTCCTATGCTGCCTCCTACCCATAGTAAGCAGCGCACAAAGTTTTGATTCTACAGGCCTGCGTTTAGCCTACACCCATAGTAATCAATCACACAACTTAGGATTCGCAGGAATCTCCCTTAACTCGTACGACTCTGGTAATGCCGGATTTATGTCAATACCCACCGGAACCACCATTTACGGCGGAGTACATTTAGGCGCCCACTCCGATATGCCCTCCAAAGTACAAATCATCCCCGAAGTAGGTATCGAAGCCGCCTTAGTAATCCTCACAGCAGGCATCTCTGTCAATACACATTGCTTCCAGCCCCGCATCGGACTCTCTTTGGTCAATGTACACGGCTGCTACGTAGGCTATTCCGTACCTTTCCGAGAAAAAACCTCCTTCGAGGGCTTCACCCTCACCATATTCCTAAACATATTTGATAATTTCTAGAAAAAAAATAGCAGATAGGCGAATTACCTTCGCCCATCTGCTAATCTCTAATTACCCCCAAAAACTATTTCTCAATTATTATCTATGAAAAAACTACTCCTTTCATTGCTACTTATCCCTTTATTAGCAAGCGCTCAAGATTTTGAATATATAGGTATCAGGGCAGCCTACACCCACAGCAATAAGTCACATAACTTAGGCTTTTTAGGCATCTCCCTCAACTCCTTCGATGACGGAAGCGGAAGCGCTGGCGGTGGCTGGGATTCCTCTCTACCCACAGGAACAACCCTCTACGCAGGGGCACACATAAGCTCACACGCCAATATGCCCTCCAAAGTACAAATCATCCCCGAAATAGGTGCCGAAACAAGTTTAACACCCTTAGCCATAGGCTTCTCAGTCAATACCCACTGCATACACCCTCGCATAGGGCTCTCCGGCGCAAACCTATTAGGCACTTACATAGGCTATTCCATCCCTTTCAGAGAGCAAACCGCCTTTGAAGGTTTCACTCTAAGTGTCGTACTGAACTTGTTCAACCCCGATTAAAGCCCACCACTCCACTATCACAAGCAAATAACTGACCGTATTCAGTACATTAACCTATGAACTTGTCATCATCTTAGTTGCCAAAATATGCTTGCATAATCCTCTATTTGTTTGGTGATTGGTGTACCAATTGCAAGTGCATTGTGCCTTCTCTCCATCGAGAATAACCGTATGGGTAACCCCGCCCGTACCCTTCACATTAGCTTTTACATAGCCCTCGCGCTGTTCTATAAGCTGCACCTCATCGTTTTGGGTAAGCTTCTTAGCATTCTGCAATCGCGGATTCAAACTGATCAAGCGCTCTGGTTTAAAAGGCAAGCGCCTATAAAAATAATTACCATCAGTAAGGTTATACCCCAATAGCCCTATGCTCGAAAGCGATGCCTGCAAGGTAGTCATAGTACCCATATTCACATCATTTTCAATAGCTACCATTGCTGGCGAAAACACCTCATTCGTTTTGAAGAAATTATTAATACCCACCAACCATTCCATAGGCACATCTTCTATCATATGCTCCAAATATTTTCCCTCTCCCGAGAAACCTCTATATACCCCATCCGATAGCAAGAAGAGCATCTCTACTCCCTTAAAGTGCAACACAAAAGCTACCGATTGCTCACTATCACTTCTATACACATACAGGCTATCTGCCAAAAGCAACAAGCTCTGCAAAAGGTTTAACCGGTGTACACCTCCTATCTTAATAGCATCTGCCGTTGGGGTCGGGGCAAAAGTATATCCCACACCCCGTTTCACCAAGTAGTAATCATTCTTTACAGCCTGTTTAGGCAAAGAACGAAAAAGCTGTATAGCCTCGGCTTTATTAAGCCGGTACGCCAAATCCATTTCCGAAAGATACACTTGCACATTGCCCAAGCCCTTAATCCATCTATTGGGCAGGGTTACTTTCTTCTCCACTGTTTTGTATTTCTCAGTAATAAAGTGCGATTGCTTTTGCCCTATACCCAAAATCATCTTTTCAGCAGCAGTTACAGCATTAAAAGCACGTACCGTTACATCATTGAAATCGATATTAGTACAGCCACTCTGTAAGAAATCTCCGTCCAACACATCATTGCGCAAGCCCACACGGGCATAAACACTATTACAGGACGAGAACCCCTCAAAAAGCAATTCTCCATTCCCTACCGAAATAATAGGGTCACGTAGTTTAGCAAGCACACCAGGGGCAATAGCAAACTGTGAAGCCACCGTCTTAGCCAGTGCCGATAAGCATTTAGCCACTACAAAAGGTTGCGTGATATTACCCCAGAAGAAACAAGGCACAGCATTGTCTTCTTTAAGTTCAGAGCAGTGCGAAAAGATAAAATTCTTCTCGTGAGCGTTCGCCTCTTCTATCACCGAGGCAAACGGATAAGCATATTCAAAGTCGTTCATTTAATTTATCAATTTATTAGGCAAAGATACCATATTTATATTAATCCTTAAGACAATCCTCAAAATCATCACACAAAATGCAACCTTCTTTAAATACCTTCAGCAGATTGGCTTCCATGCATTTTTTCTGTTCTTTCTCTTTGTCAGTGAGTTTTTTCTTTTCTCTATAGCTGTCGTAGCGTTTCAGTTCTTCAAATCTTTTCAAAATTGTTAAATCGTTTCTGTCATCTTTGTCCAAATCAATTCCACTGACAAAGGATTCTAACTCGTTTTTTATAGATTCATTTTTATAGTATGATTTTATAAAAAGCCAATCAAAATTATACGATATATAGACAAACTTCCAGAAATATTCTTCGGATTCTCTTTTTTCCTCTGACGCCCTCTCTTTAGCCAAAGCAATGGCTTTATCATATTCTTTTATGTAGCAATAGGCTTGTATAGCTTTTCCAGAAAAATCCCTATATCCAGCAGGTTTCTTTTCATAGTAGGATATAAACTCCTTATAATGAGCTCCTTCGTACAAAAAGCGCATTTTGAGTATCGCAAAAGGTTCTAAATCCCCATATTTGGATATCATTTCATCTATTCTTTTCAGATAATCAGCGTATTCTTCTTTGCTGTGTTTGTTTCTCTTTCGGTAATCAGCATAAAGTTGCTTGAAACTCTCCATCCAAGGCTTGGGCTTACGATTGTTAGCATACTTAGGAGAGTCATACATCAGGTCAATAACCGAGAGGTGTTTATAGGTTTCAGGTGTAACTCCCCAACTCAGATACTTATCAGCTATTTCGCGTAATATGTAGTATTTATTAAACTCTTCCATGTCGAGACTTTGGTAGCCATAAGAGCGTTTACTCAGTATATAAGGTTTGAACAGTACCAAAGAATCTATTTCTTCTACACGGCCAGCGCCATTAGCACCTCTAACACCTTCAAAATCAATGCGATAAGTTTTATTCTTATAGGTAATAACAAGCCCTTGAGTATTTGAAAAATGATTGGAAGGAGGTATAACTATCATTTTTTCCACATTTCTTCCTACATAAAAATCATCCTCAGCAACGATATTCGCCACTCTGTTCAGTTTTAAAAGCTTTACTTTTAATTGTTCAACATCAACAGGTCGTTTGTGTTCATCATATACATTCAGCACACGCAATCCGCCTCCTCCCCCAGGCTGTCCCCAGAGTCGCACAGATACTAACAGAAAAATTACAATTATGATTCTCATTTTTTATGAAAGATTATAGGTGACTAATTTCTTATGATTGGTAGGTTTCTTCTCTAATTTTTCAGCCAAAGGCAAATAGGCTTCTACTACTGCTTTTTGGAAAGCCTTTACTTTGGGGTCGCGGGTAGGGAGATCCAAAAACTCCATAAAGCGGGCTATGGGGGCGTATTGTTCAGCTAATAGCTTACCAATGTATTGCGCCAATAGGTTGAGATTGGCACCATTTTCCAAGCATTCTAAGATATAAGCAGCTGCCATATCGCGGGTGGGCTTTTTCTCAAAGAGCAAGGCGGCGGCTACAAACAGCCAACCACTGTGATAGATAGGCAAATGGTTCTCAAGCAGCACTTGCATAGGCACTTGCATACGCTCTATATCATACGACTCGTTGCCCTTGGCATAAGAGGCTATATAGCGCAGGATTTGCGCCTCAGCATAGTGTGGGTTTAGACTGCATTGGTACAATATATCTGTTCCCCAACCTCGGCGACTGTTGCCTGCATTGTAATACAATACAGGGTATTCCGTAGGTTTCTTACGTGCATCAAAATTGTTATTCCAATTGTCCTCTAAGTTCAGGTAATGGAAGGTAACATCACTTTGCTTGCGCGTTTTAATCCAGAAATGAATCATAAAAGGCTTTACCACAGTAGGAAAATCCTTAGCCGAGGTATTGGCAAACTCTACGAACTCACCATCAGGGTGCTTAATACGTGTGATTTGCGTCCAAAGAGGCAAGAGTTCTTCAGTAGGCTCTACCTTATCCGTAAGCCCTATATAATACTGAATAGCAGGGGTGTAGGCACCTTTGAGTTGTTGGGCTTTTTCTTTAGCTACTACCGAAATGTCCTTAAACAGCAATCGGTTGCAAGCCACCACCAAGTCGTGTAAGTCAGGGGTTTCGCCTTGTACCTCGTACTGTAGTAGCCTGTCCATCAGCACCTCTGCCTCTATATAGAAGGGGGCATGCGTAGGGGTAGAAAGAAAAGGAAGTTTGTTTTCCTTCTTCCGATTCTCCAACAGATGCTGGGCTTTGTGGTATAAATAAGGCAATGTGGTGAGAAAAAATGTTTCATCCCCCTTGTTTAGTTTCTTTTTATCACCTATCCAACGCAGTAAAAACCAATGCAGTATAGGTACCGAGGCTATGCCGTTCCAGTGTCTGTCTAACTGCTTAAGATAGGGTGCTAACTGCTCCTTGAAGTCAGCAGGGAAGTCATCTTGCAATTGGTTAAAGCCCTCAAAGAAAAGGTCAATAGTCTGGGGCGTACGCTCGCGGAGGCAATCTCCCAATAAGAATAATAAGGCTTCGGGAGTGGTGGGCGTTTCAAGTTTCGCCACATAGCCTACTCTCACAGACTTTCCCGAAGGGGAACAATCGGTAAGTTGAGAGGAAAGATTATTGTTCTGAATAGGAGCAGGACTTAGGGTTGAAAAAAGTTCTAGGGCTTTACCTTTTAGGTAATCCTGATAGGGTGCTACTACTTCTACTAATCCCTCTTCTCCAAAATAAGTCTTTAATAAGCTTGCAACTTTCTCTTGGAGTTTAGCATCAGGAACAGTGAAGAGTACCGCTAATTGCTCGCGATAGTCAAGATTGATAGGGGCTTGTTTCTGGAAGTATTTTTCTAAAATATGTAAACCTATAAGCTGTGATTTAGCTATCTTTTGGGTAGTAAAGCAAAGCGCAAAGTTATCAGCGAAGGCTTGAAAGTCAAAGTCTTTTTCACTACCAATTTGCTGTATATGCTTAAGGGCAAAGTTGATGAGGTTGGTGTTGCCTGTGCTAAGTAGGGCAAAAAGAGTTTGCTGGCAAGCCAGCAGTTCGTTGGTAGTAGGTTTTAAGAACTCAACCCAACGGCAATGCCAATTCAGGTGAGGTTTCTTCCAAGGGTTGAGTAGGCTCTCCAAAAGTTCAGGAATGTACTTTCTATCGAACACATAGCCTTGCCTTTGCAAATGCACAAAGAAGTCCTCCCACGGTTTGGCATCGTGGAACATTTGGTTTTCATAGAGGTGCAAACGCCTAAATATCTTATCGTGGAACTCTTGATCGTGTAGCACTAAATCTGTATAACGGACTTTTTTATCATCATAAAGATAGGTTGCCGTGATATTTTTAGTAAAAAGTGCCTCATCAAACGGAATTTCTCCCGCCTTGTAGAGCGCCCAATAGGTTTCAAACGCAATAAACTCTCTGTCTTCAGGTTTTACGGAGTGGTACAAATCCAAGATAAAGCGACACTTTTCCTCTTGAAGGATTTTGGGGAGGATATGTAGCGCTTTTGAGTTACTAAATAAGCGGGAACTTGTTAGATAATAGCCACATATTTTGTGAATACTGAGCGTTTGGTATTCTTCCACACTTCGGGTAAGGAGGAATAGTGCTATAATAAACTCGTAATCGGAATTATTAGGCGGTTGCAAATCAAACATACCTTTATCCCAAAAAGATTCTTTAAGTCCCCATTTTGTCTGTTGGAATTCCTCTAATAGGGCAAGGCGCTCGTTATCTGCTAAGTTACTGCAGAAGGAAAAGAGAGCGCTTAAATCGTGAGTAGTAATCAGTTTTTTTAAGTATTCAAACATAAGGGTATTTTTTTTATTAGTAAATTAGCTAATTAGCCAATTGGCTAATTTTTTATGATTGGTAGGTTTCTTTTCTTGCTTTTCAACCAAAGCCAAATAGACTTCTACTACCGCTTTTTGAAAAGCCTTTACCTTAGGGTCACTAATAGGTCGGTCTAAAAACTCTATAAAACGAGGGATCGGCAAAAAGTCCCAAGCGAGCGCCTGAGCGATATAGGTTTTGAGGTAACTAAGGTCTTCCCCACGAGCAATTGCCTGACAGATATATTCATACGCCAAATCCCGTGAAGGACGTTTCTCAAATAACAAAGCCGTACCTATATAGAGCCAACCACTATGGCGTACCCTAATATCGTAGCGCAAAAGCACTTCCAAAGGTACCGACATATTCCGAATTTCGCGCACTTCATTACCTGTAACCCAAGTGCTGATATAGTCACACAGCATCGCATTGGGGTAGTGAGGATTGAGGCTTAGCTTATATTCAAAAATAGTACTGATGGGTGAGCTTCCTCCATTGGCATTGTAATACCAATATGGGAAAGCATTCTTTAGGTCTGTATAACTTACCCCTACCCACTCGGTGTGGTGTCCAAAAGCAAATTCTTTATGACCGTTATCTTCTTGCCAACCATAGTCAATCAGATAAGGCTTCACCACTCCCAAAATGTCCTTAGCCGAAGTACTAGCAAACTCCTCAAACTCTCTATCAGGGTGCTTAATACGGGTAATTTGCGCCCAAAGAGGCAAGAGGTCTTCCGTTAGTTGTACCTCATCAGTTAAACCCAAGTAATATTGGATAGCAAGCGCATAGTTACCCTTGAGTTGTTTGGATTTTTCTTTGGCTGTTACCGAAACTTCTCTAAAAAGCAATCGGTTACAAGCTACAATTAGGTCGTCAATATCAGGTTCTACGCCCTGCTTTTCGTACTGCAAGAGCTTATCAACAAATACCTCTGCTTCTATATAGAAAGGCAGATGCGTAGGGGTCGAGAGCAATGGCAGCTGGCAGTGTTGGAGAATGAAGTCAATAACCATTTGCCCTTTACGGAAAAGATATGGCAGGACTTGGCGGGCATTGCCTAAGTAATAATCCTGCGTATAGGCTTCAAATTCTTTTTCGGAAAGCTTTTTACGTTTTTTACAGAGTTCTTCCCATGTATAACTACATTTAGGGTCAAGAGCCAAAGGGCGCTTGTCTATCAGCGCACGCAAAACTCCTAAGAGGATCATATCCGTCGGGATTTCCTTGCCTATTCGCTTGCTAAGCTGCTTGATATAAGGCGAAAGAGACTTTACCCAATCGGCAGGGAAGTTATCTTGCAAGGTGATAAGCCCCTCCAAGAATACATCTATTGTATGAGCAGCAGGCTCACGAAGGCAGTCGCCAAGGAGGAAAAGAACCGAATCCCAAGAAGAAGGTGCTGATAGGGGGCTGGGATTATATTCCTCAGTAATAGTAGTTGTTTCTGTATTGTGAGTTTCCTCTTGCAAAGAAACCTCTTCTTGCATCTTACTTATTACGTTCTCCAATTTGTTTTTAGCCTCTTCTTTCAAATATGCTTTGTATGGCACTACTATTTCTGCCAAATTTTCTCCTTTAAAATATGTTATAAGTAGGCTGGCTACTTTCTCTTGTAGCTTGGCATCGGGTACAGTAAAGAGTACCGCCAATTGCTCGCAGTATTCTATATTCTTAAGAGCTTGCTTTTTGTAGTATTTTTCCAATATTTCTACCCCTATGAGTTGTGATTTAGCAATCTTAGGTACAGTAAAGCACAACGCAAAATTATCGGCAAAGGCTTGGAAGTCAAATGCAGGATGAATACTTATTTGGGCTATACTCTTCATCGCAAAATTAATGAGCGACGATTTGTCTAAGGTTAGCAAGGCAAACAGCGTATGCTGGCTTGGAAGCAACTCCTCCTCGGTAGGTGTTAGTCCTTCTATCCATCGGCAATACATATCAAGCACATTCTTTTTCCAAGGGTTGAGTAGTACTTCTATAAAACTCCTTACAAAGCTCTTATCAGGAAAATAGTTCTTCTTACAAAGCAAGGCAAATACTTTTTGCCATTCCAAACCACTACTAATAGCATAATCTATATACTTAGCCGTATGAGGAATCACACGCCTTGCCAGCTCAGGATATTGTAGGAGTACCTCAGCCGCTTCAGCTTCTTGCGTACGGTAATACTCTATATCATATAAGTTTTTAACAAAAATCTCCTCATTAAAAGGTATAATCCCCTCTGTATAGAGCGCTAAGAGTATCTCGATAGAAAAACTACGCGGGGACTGCTCAAAAACCTGTTGGGCTCCCTCTATCATATACGCTCCTTCGGGAGTATGGATAAAATCCATAAAGGCTTGGGAGTGTTGGGAATTCAAAAAGAAAAGAGGATACTTAATACGCGTATGATAACTCTTTATAGAAGTAAAATCCAACTGCTTCTCTATGCTTAACAATTCTTCTACACTATGGCATACACACATCATCAGATAAGTAATAAGGTACTTATTTTCGTAACTAAGACGCTTGCTTCCCAAAAGTCCTTCCCAATCTTTATGCTCAGTCTGTTTTTTAATTTGCATCTTTTCTTGCTCGGACAAGGAAAAACATATATTTCGTATCTCATCCCAATTCTGTGCCTTAAGAGCCAACAGTAAATTCTCTTGTACCATAATTTTATTATTTATCTCTTTTATTTCTATTTTAACCTTATTTATCTTCTACCTCAAAACAAAAAAATCTTCATCCTTTTCTCATTTTTATTGCTAATATTGCAAAAATTACCAACCACAACTTCTTCCTCCTCTTAATATTACAATCCCTTAATAATCAACCTCTTCACCTACCAAGCCTACCCCAAGAAACTCACAGCAATAACGAAGGATAAACGAACTTATAACGAAGGATAAACGAAGTATAAACGAACTAATAACAAAAAACAAACATCACCATACTGAATATCAGTCACTTCACCTCCAAACCTTCTTTTTGAAAAAATCGCAACAAAAACCCAAAAATATTACATTTTCTTCATCTCTCTATTCTTTGCTTTACAATGCCAACCCCGCCAACTTCTTATGATTGGTAGGTTTCTTCTCTACATTTTCCACTAAGCGCAAGTATTCCTCTACTACCCCTTTTTGGAAAGCCTTTATTTTGGGGTCACGGGTGGGCATATCCAAAAACTCTACAAACCGATTGATAGGGGTGAGTTTTTGGGCGAGGATATCGGCTATAAAGTGTTGCAAATAACTGAGGTCTTCGTCACGGCTAATGGCGCGGAGTATATACTCTGCCCCGAGGTCACGGGTTTCCTTTTTGTCGTGAAGCAAAGCCATTCCTACAAAAATCCACCCACCGTGATGCACAGGCAGGTCGTATTCCAAGAGTAGTTGGAGAGGCACCTGCAAGTTGCGATAAGTTTCTGCATCGCTTACCCCTACCCAAGGTGGGGTGTATTTGCCTAAGAGTACATCTACATACTGAGGGTTTAAGGAAATTGCATAACGTAAGGTATCTACATCAAATGTCTGAAAAGCCCCAGCGTTGTAATAGTTATAAGGTAAACGATCTTCTTCTTTTTCAAAATTCCTACACTGATAGTCGTTATACGGACTATTAATATACTTCTTTTCCAAATAAAACCATTTGTTTTCAGAGTCAATTTCGTAACTTAGAAAAAAAGGTTTTACTGCCGAAAGATAGTCTTTGGCAGGGGTAGCTTCAAACTCGGCAAACACTTTATTAGGGTGTTTCAGGCGAGTGATTTGCGTCCATAATGGCAAAAACTCCTCTGTAGGGGTTACCACATCCGAAAGCCCGAAGAGGTAGCCCAAAGCAGGCACATATTGTCCTGAGAGTGTGCGTACTTTCTCCTGTGCTTTAGGGGTAATGGTACTCAATAACAATCGGTTGCAAGCCACTACCAAGTCGTCCAAATCCACTTCTTTGCCTGCGGTTTGGTAAGCGAGCAGTCGGTCGGCAAGGGTCTCAGCATCAATATAGAAAGGCGCGTGCGTAGGGGTTGAAAGGAAAGGCAGTTTGCTACTTGTTTTGAGTTTGTCAAGGGTTGCCGTCACCTTATAGAGCAGGTAAGGAATTTCATCACGCAAATACCAAACGTTGTGGAGCACACACGCTTGTTTTAAAGGTTCTTCTTCTTCGGTATTGAGGCGTCTTACTTGGGTATTCATTTTTTTCCAGTCCTCAGGAGACTCCAAAGGTCTATCCTCTACCCACCCCGCAAGGAGCAGCTGTAAGGCAGCCAACTGTAGGTTGAAATAATACATCCCATTAACCTGCGCGATATAAGGGGCGAGTTGCTCCTTGAAGTTTTCAGGCAATTGGTCTTGTAGCTGTACCACTCCCTCAAAGAAAAGGTCGATAGTAGCAGCCGTACGCTCACGAAGGCAGTCACCTAACAAAAACAATAATTCATCCCAAGAGGAGGGCTGTTCAAGTACCCGAATTTCAGAGAGACAATCTACACTAGAGGTATGGAAGCTTTCAGAACTTTCAGTATTTTCCGATAGACTTAGAGTTGTAAGGAGATTTTGAGCATCCCCTTTTAGGTAATCCTGATAGGGTACTACTACCTCTACCAATCCCTCTCTTCCAAAATAAGTAGTTAGCAAGCTGGCAACTTTCTCTTGGAGTTTTACATCAGGCACAGTGAAGAGTACCGCCAATTGCTCGCGGTAGTCGGGATTGGTAGGGACTTGCTTTTTATAGTACTTTTCTAAAATATCCAAACCTATAAGTTGTGATTTAGCTATCTTTTGGGTGGCAAAACACAGCGCAAAGTTGTCTGCAAAGGCTTGGAAGTCAAAACTCTTCTCATCAGCTATTTGCTTGATGAGCTTCATAGCAAAGTTCACCACCGATATCTTGTCGCTACTGAGCAGGGCAAAAAGAGTGTGTTGGTTAGCTAAAAGTTCTTGGTGGGAGGGGTCGAGAGTTTCTATCCAACGGCAATACATATCCAACACAGTCTTCTTCCAAGGGTTGAGTAGGGCTTCGATAAAAGCACGAATAATGGCGTTTTTATTAGTGAAATATGCTTTTTCGTTTAGGGTATGATATATTTTTTTCCATTCTTCTGTAGTAAATATAGTATCCTGAATATACGTTGGTACAGAAGGAAAAAGAACAACAGTCTCAGGGTGTTTCAGTAGGTATTCAGTAAGCTGTTCATCTGCTTTAAGCCAATTAATGTCATACATTCTTTGTATAAAAACACCCTCATTAAGAGGAATATACCCAGCGTTGTATACCGACCAAAGTATTTGAAAAGACATCTCCAAAGGATTATCTTTACACATCAGCTGGATACCTTCTATCATATAAGCCCCTTGTGGAGACTGCACGAAATCTAATAAAACTTCGTCTTCTAAAGAAGATAGGAAATAGTAGTAATTCCCCTTTATATAGGGTTCTATATTTTGGAAAAGTTCTATTTTTCTTACCTCCTCTAAGGTATTGCACACACACATAATAGTGTATGAGATAATGGCTAATTCCTTATTAGAAAAATGGTATCTTTTTTCTTTTTCGAGGACTTCCCGAAAGATAAAGTTAAAATTCTTTCGCGCAAAATAACTCTTTAGCTCCTGTCTTTCTTCCTCTGAAAGCGCAAAGCAAATATTGCGAATGGCGGTAAAATCGTGTGCCTTAATGGCGGAAAGTAAGTTTTCTTTCATAGGGATAAATTAAAAGCCTATTTATTCATTTATTCCTTAAAACAAACTCCCCTTTGGCAAGGGGAGTTTAACAAGGCGGGTTATTTTACTTTGGTAAAGTGCATTACTGTGCGTCCGTTATCTATAGCAAAGGTCATATAGCGGTTATTGTTGGAGAAACTGATGTCCCAAAGT
The DNA here is from genome assembly GCF_002999135.1 of Capnocytophaga sp. oral taxon 878. NCBI lineage: Bacteria > Pseudomonadati > Bacteroidota > Flavobacteriia > Flavobacteriales > Flavobacteriaceae > Capnocytophaga > Capnocytophaga sp. oral taxon 878. Next base: position 2,932,715 of record NZ_CP027229.1, on the reverse strand, counting down.
GTTTTTTCCGCTGGGTTGCTCACATTGTAGTACTTGCCCCCTTCCTTTATCCACTCGTAGGTGTTTATCGTTTTATTACATTGCCCATTCTCTGGATAATTAAGGTATAGGGTAGCTCCCAAAGAGTGGGCTACTATATGACCATCTAAACATTCGCCGTCCTTTACAATAAGTTCTTGTTGTCCCACTACGTATTTGGTCATTTTCCAATATCCCACAAAAGGATCAAGAGAACTATAGTCTACCCCTTTTTTGTGAAAGATTTGTATTGCATCATAACCTCCTGATTTATGATAGATGATTAGTTCTTTACCTTTCATTTCATATTTGACAGAAGATTTAGCACCTATCCTTTCATTAGGAGAGTCCTCGGCTACAGTCACATTTATAACCCCATTATTAATCGTGTAATTGTAATATATAGGAGTGTATTCGCAGTCTGAACCTTCTAAATGATACCATTCGTTCTTTATTTTTTTATCGGAAATAGACCAATAAGTTTGTAGGGAACAATTATCAGGAGTTATCCATCGCAATCCTTTACCATTGAGGTTATCATAAAAGGTATAAAGATACCAATCCCCATTGAGCGAAGTGCTACCTCCGCCGTTGTCGTCGTCTTTCCCGCAAGAGGAAACGAATAATGCTGTGGCAACAAGTGCCGAAAAAATGAGTTTTTTCATAAGTTTTTTTTATTTTGAAAATTAAGTGTTACTAAGTTATTTCCCTTCTTCCTTAGGGGTTTCGGTAGGGGTTTTTACACCTGCTTTACGGCGTGCCAAAACATCGGCGTAGTACTTACGGCTGTTGTTGAGCACTTCCAAGGTTTTGGTAAAGAAAGCCTCATCTTTCACCTGTGCGTTGGCTATTATATAAGCCGAAAGCCGTTGGTATATATCGGTAAGCTCCTTGCGAAGGTCTTTTACGTTGTATACCTCTTTCTGCAAATCTTTGAGCGAGCGGTGGGAGAAAAGCTCGTTGAACGCCGTGTTGGAGGTTTCCAGTTCGCTGAGGAACTCGCCTATCTTCAGGGTCTCTACCTGCGCTTGATAGGTAGCGGATTTCAGGGTGCTGATAAGCGTATTCAGGCGCTTGGTTTCCTCCTCATAGGTGTCCTTGGTTACATCTTTGTAATTGTCGAGCACCAGCTTGATAGCGTGGTAAGCTTTCTGTTTGGCTTCCGTTTTGGCATTGCGATAAGGCTTGATACTGTCCTTTAGGGCTTGCATATCGGCATCGCGCACCTTGTCCAATTCCGATATTTTCTTAGATTCCTCTTTGCCACGCACCTGTTCCAGAGCCTTGTCGTAGGTGGTTACTTTGGTCTTGAGGCTTTCGTAAAGCGATTTGAAAGTGGTATCGGTATCCAAGGCAATACCCGAACCCGCAAAGTCTTCAAAAAAGCGGGTAAGAAACTGACTAAACTCAGCGTTGTGCATCTTGCTGAGGTCTGGCTTGACTAATGTATTCTTATTCATATAGTAATTATGATTAATTGACGGTTATTATATACGGCGGATATTCCGCTGTGTGCTTTCGCTGTTACTTCTTCTTTTTGGAAATTCCGCAGAGCAAAAATAAGGTATTTTTTCATTATCGGAAATTCCGCAAGGCAAAAGTAATACTGCTTTTCGTTGTAAGGTATTCCGCAGAGCAAAAGTAACATTGCTTATCGCCATCGGACATTCCGCAAGGCAAAAATTATATTATCTTTATCAGGTATTTATTCCGGTGGGTTATAGTGGTGTTTTTGCTTTGCTTTTTCTCTTATATCAAAAAGAAAATCCCTAACGAGACGACAAAGGTAATAAAAAAATTAAGATATAAATGTAATTAATTCGTTTTTTTTGCTTTGCTGTCTTTTTTATCTTGGCAAAAAGACTTTAGTTTGGTGCGAGCCGCACGGGCGATTATGGACTTTGACAAAGGGTAGAGATGACTACCCACTAATGACTGAAAGTCGCTAACTTTTTATGGTTTCTCGGTAACTTGTCCTGCTTCTTGACTTCCTCTAAATAGAGCTGTACTACTTCTTTGCCAAAGGCTTTTACTGCTGGGAGATTAGGGCGGTCGAGGAATTCTATAAAGCGCGGTATAGGCAGATAATCCCAAGCGAGTACATTGGCAAGGTAAGTTTTCAAGTGAGTTAGGTCTTCCCCGCGAGCAATCGCCTGACAAATATATTCATACGCCAAATCACGAGAAGGGCGTTTTTCAAAGAGCAAACACGCGCCTATATACAGCCAACCGCTGTGGCGTACACGCAGGTCATAACGCAATACGGCTTCCAAAGGCAAAGTCATATCGCGCACTTGGTCAGCCTCATTCATCGTTGCCCAGAGCGCTATGTAAGCACATAATATCGCATCGGGATAGTGTGGGTTGAGGCTTAGTTTATACTCTGCCTCTTGAGCCGAAGTGTGTTCCCCTTCATTGGCATTGTAATAGTTGTAAAGGGCAGGACGGCTTTTCTTATTCTTGTATTTGTAATAATGATTGCAGTGATAGGTGAACTCTTCGCCTACTTCGCCATTGGCATAAGTTCTTTTCTCCCAACCATAACGGATATAGAAAGGTTTTACCACGCTAAGGATATTCTTTGCCTGAGTAGTTTCAAATACTTTGAACTCCTCATCGGGGTGTTTTAGGCGGGTGATTTGCGTCCATAGCGGTAGAAGTGCTTCGTTTAATTGTATCTTATCAGTAAGACCTAAGTAATACTGAATAGCAGGAGCATAGTCGCCTTTGAGCTGTTGGGCTTTTTCTTTGGCTGCTGCCGAAACCTCCCAAAAGAGCAGACGGTTGCAGGCGACAATCAGGTCGTCGAGGTCGGGGGATTTGCCTTGGGCTTCGTATTGCAAGAGTTTATCCACCAACACTTCCGCCTCTATATAGAAAGGTTCGTGCGTAGGGGTAGAAAGGAAAGGCAAGGTGTCTTTCTCTTTGAGCTTTTGGAGTGTGCGTGCTATTTTATTAAACAGATAAGGGAAGGCTTCTTTTGCTTGATTAGCACCTTCGTGTATCGCTCTTATTCTACCAAGTTTGTCGGCTTGTGTATATTTATGTTCTTTGTAGAGTTTTTGAATTTCTTTCCATTCCTTGTCGGTATTATAAACAAGGGGGGTAGCGCTTTGGTTGCTCCAAGAGTCTAAAAATAAGTATAGTAGAGGCATCGTCCCTACAAACCACTCTCGAGCGAGAAGCTGCTTGAGGTAAGGTTTTATCTGCTCAGCATAATCCGCGGGGATTTGGTCTTGCAAGCGCACGAGAGCATCAAAGAAAACATCAATAGTAGCGGCTGTTTTTTCGCGGATACAGTCACCAAGGAGGAAGAGGAGATTTTCAGGTGTCAGGAGACAGGGAATAGGTGTCAGGGTGCGAGCCGCACAGGCAGTTTGGGAGTTCTCTGACGAGACTGAGCTGTCGGACAAGTCGGACGGGGCGGAGATTTCTGATGGACTTAGGGTTGCAAGGAGGTTTTGGGCTTTGCCTTTTAGGTAATCGCGGTAAGGTGCGATGACTTCGGGGAGACCTTCTTGGTTGAAATAGGTGGCGAGTAGTTCAGCTACAGCTTCTTGTAGTTTTACATCGGGTTGGGTGAAGAGGACTGCTAATTGTTCGCGGTAGCTGACATCGGTAGGAGGGTGCTTTTTGAACTCTTTAGCCAAAATCTCTACTCCTTGAAGGAGTGCTTTAGGTTGTTTCTCTACGGTAAAGGCGAGCGGAAGTTGCACGCGGAAACCCTCAAAATCAAACTGTGGCGCATTAGCAATAGACACAATGTATTCCATAACGGTTTTCACTACACTGCCTACCCCAGTGCCTAAAACGGCAAAGAGCGTTTGTTGATGAGCCAAAAGTTCCTCTTGGGTAGGGGCAAGCCATTTGAGCAAACGGCAATGCCAATCGAGGTGGGGTTTCTTCCATTGGTTGAGCAATGATTCTAAAAGCTGCCCTACAAAACTACGAGGAATTTGGTAGCCATAATGCACCAATAATTCAAATACCTCGTCCCAATAGGTAGTTACTTTGGCAACACCAGAGGTACTCATTTTGCTTGAGGGGTTATCACTTTTCCACTTGGAAAGGTCGAGTACTTTGGTTTCGATACGGTAAAGCTGTAACAGTACTTTTTCAATGGCTTCGGGGTATTGGAAGAGGAATTGGGCATCGGCAGTTACTGAGCGGCTACCCATATTAATTTCTAATAAATTCTTTACAAAACGCTCTTCTTCAAAGGGAATCCAGCCTTTTTTGTAGAAATACCATTGGAAATCAAAGGACAATCCTTCAATCTCTTTATTATATCGTTCTTTAAGTACTTTTTTGATATAGTTATCTGGCGGAAATTGTGTAAAGTAGTTTATTACAGGTTCTAAATAAAAAGAACCTAAGATGGCATAAGGAGTTACTTGATAAGGTTCACCAAAATAATTCTCTTTATCAATCATCACTTTGGCGATATCGCTTTCTTCGCGCACCATAGTAATAAGGGTGTAGTTATGAGCTTGAAAAACTTTATAGTTATGGCGATAAGTATTCTTTTTATCAATATTCTTTCGCGGGAAATCTTTTTCCGAATGGGGATCTAATGCTTTGATAGCAGTGATGGTGCTATAACGCTCACTATCGGTGAGCTGGCTTGTAATGTTTAGAATAGCCGAAAAATTACCTTCAGCAATGGCGGTGATGAGTGCTTGATTCATTTTCTTTTAGGTTTCTAAGTTTTAATTATTGTCAGAGCAGGGCAGTCGCAATTCTCCTATGTATTAATCAACCAATTGTGCTAACTTCTTATGGTTTCTCGGCAATTTATCTTGTTTTTTCACTTCTTCTAAATAAAGCTTCACTACTTCCTTGCCAAAGGCTTTCACCGCTGGGGTATTAGGGCGGTCTAAAAACTCTATAAAGCGTGGGATAGGTAGGTAATCCCATGCTAGTACTTGGGCAAGGTAAGTTTTCAAGTAAGTAAGATCTTCCCCACGAGCGATCGCCTTACACAAATACTCATACCCCAAATCACGAGAAGGCCGCTTTTCAAACAGCAAGCACGCGCCTATATACAGCCAACCACTATGGCGTACCCTTAGGTCATAGCGTAATACTATCTCCAAAGGCTGGGTCATATTGCGCACATCATCAACTTCATTCAGGGTTGTCCAAGTGGCAATATAAGCACACAAGAGGGCATCAGGGTAGTGAGGGGTAAGGCTTACTCTATATGCAAAGTATTTATTATCAATCACTCTACCGCCATTACAATTGTAATAAAGATGATTATCAGGTGATTTCCTCCTATAATAAAAACGGAATCTTTTCTCGTCATAGCTTGTATAGCTTTCCCAACCATAGTCTATATAGTAGGGTTTTACTACACTCAATATATCCTTTGCTGTAGTTGTTTGAAACACTACAAATTCCTTATCAGGATGTTTTAGGCGTGTTATTTGTGTCCAAAGGGGCAAGCATTCTTCAGTAGGAGTCACTTCATCGGTAATACCTATGTAATACTGCACTGCTGTTGCATAACCACCTGTAAGCTTTTTGGCTTTTTCTTTGGCAGCTACCGCAACATCTTCAAACAGCAACCGGTTACAAGCTACTACCAAATCATCTAAATCTACCGGCTCATTAGCAGCCTCATATTGTAGCAGTTTGTCTATAAATATTTCAGCTTCTATATAAAAAGGTTCGTGTGTAGGAGTCGATAGCAAAGGCAAGCTACTCTTCTGTTGTAGCCTCTTAAGGGTTATCAGTGCTTTCTGGAAAAGATAAGGCAAGTATATTACAGGGTAACGCAAACTGTAGAAAATGTAATACTCCTTGAACTCCTCTTCCGATAGCTTTTCCCTGAGTTTATCACATTCTTCCCATTCATAAGTATATTTAGGGTCAAAAACTAAATCTTTGTTCTCTGTAAAGCAATATAAAAATGCCAAAAGTATCGTTTCTATAGGGGTATCTATACCAAGATTCTTCTTCCGTAGTTGCTGCATATAAGGCTTTAGTTGCTTAGCATAATCCTTAGGAATATCATTCTGCAACCCTATCAATACCTCAAAAAGTACATCTACAGTACTTGCTGTAGCCTCTCTTATTGCATCTCCTATCAAGAACAAACAATCATCCCAAGAAGTAGGTTTGCCTATCAAAGCATACGTCTTAGCACTCACAGGCGTACAATCTCCTAAGGGGTCAGAACTTACCTCTTCTGCCAATGCTTCTTGCGGCTTACTCTTTTGCCATAACTCTTGCACTTTATCTTTTAAATATACGTAATAAGGGGCTACTACCTCTGCCAAACCTTCATCGTTAAAATATTCTAATAACAAGGCAGTTGTTTGCTCTTGTACTTTCACATCGGGTTGGGTGAACAGCACTGCCAGTTGTTCTCGATAACTAAGGTCAGTAGGCGGGGCTACTTTAAAGCATTGGGCAAGGAGGTCTAAACCCAATAGCAAGGTTTTAGGTTGCTTGGGTACTGTAAAGCATAAGGGTAGTTGGCTCACAAAGGCTTCTCTATCAAATGCCCGATGTTTAGCAATAGTAGCTATCTGCTCCATCGCAAACTTTATTACGCTAGCTATTCCTGTCCCCAGTACAGCAAATAAAGTATGCTGGGCAGCAAGCACTTCCTCCTGCGTCGGATTCAATAAGCGCAATAGGCGACAGTGCCAATCAAGATGCGGCTTCTTCCATGAATTCAGTAATGATCCATATAACGCCTGCACAAATTCCTTGCTTATAGGATACCCCTCTTCCTTCAGAATGGTAAACACCTCCGTCCAATATCCTGCCGAGTTCGCTGCCTCTCGCTTTCCTTGCCGGTTTTTCCACGAAGCAGTGTCTAACACCTTTAGTTCCTTAGTCGCTATCAAGTGTAATAAATCAAAAACCTTGGGGTGAGCTTTCAAGTAAACCACATCTGTCATTATATCCCTTTTACTCTGCCAAGGCACCTCTACAAGTTCTTTCAGAAAATCTTCTTCCTGATAATCTATCCAGCCTTTCTCATAACAATCCCAACAGTGTTTAAAGAAATTACCTTCTTCTTTATTAGCATCAAAGTAAGCACCCATTTCTTCCCAAAAAGGAGGCAAATAAGGTTCAATAAGGTGCCTATAAGGCTCTAATTCCTCTTTGCCAAGTCTTGATTCAATATATATTATGGTTGTTAATTTCAACTGTTTAAAATCAGCCGTTTCACGTAAGCATAACAATATAGCATAGTAAAAATAGTTATCAACCTTATTGTAGTACTCCCACCACTCCAATTCTGGAGCAAACCCCCTCGGGCGCGAAATATTATAAGGATCCATTTCGCTTAGCTGGCGCAAGGCTCTTTGTCGCTGCGTATCAGTCATTGTTTGGGTAATGGTTACTATATCGGGCAACCCAAAATGGGCTATAGCTTGTAATAACTCTTGCATAATATTCATTTGTCAATTAAAGCTGCAAATATAATAAATATTTGCTAATTAACCACCTATTTATTACTTTTGCCAAATCAAACGCACACCCAAAAGCTCCCTTACATTTTCCATACCCCCAATACCACCCTACCTAGCTTTTAAGTTGAACGAAGGATAAACGAAGGATAAACGAACTATAAACGAAGGATAGTTGGTGCAATTGCACCCCAAAAACTTAGCCTCATTCCTGTGCCTTTGCCTTATTATTTTTTTTGCCGAATATAATAATCCATTTTATGACAACTGAAAATACACAATTAGTAATCCTTGATATTCAAGGCAAATTATCACAAATCGTCCACCAAAGTGATGAAGTACTGCGTAACAGCCGCATCATCATTCAGGGCTGCAAAACTCTCGAAATCCCTATTATTTGGGTAGAACAAATGCCCGATAAGTTAGGGGCTACCCACCCTTCCATTGCCGAAGTGGTAGAAGGCTACACCCCTATACAAAAAAGCTGCTTTTCAGCTTGGGGCAATGCCGAGTTTCAGCAACAGCTCTCTGCCAACCATCGCAAGCGCGTCCTTCTTATAGGCATCGAAACTCATATCTGCATTTACCAAACAGCCATCCACCTGCTTGCCAATGGCTATGAAGTATCCATCGTTGCCGATGCCGTATCTTCTCGTACCGAAAGTAATAAGCAAACTGCCCTTACTATGCTACGCGATGCCGGCGCTACCCTCACCACTACCGAGGCCGCTCTTTTTCAGCTATTAGGCACTGCCCAGCACCCCAAATTTAAAGAGATAGCTCGCTTAGTAAAATAACAATTTTAGGGCATAAAAAAACGTTGCCAAAGGCTATAAACAGCCTTTGGCAACGTTTTTACTATCCTGATTTTTGTTAATTCTTCTTCTTCATCACTCTGTCATACACGTATAATGATAGCGCCGCAAATACTCCCACTGCACAAATCACATACCACAACTTGCTTGGGTTATAGGTCTGCCATAAGTACTCCGTAATCTGTGCTTTAGTCATTCCCAGCTTCTCACTCGCCAAATCAAAATACTGATTCTTAGTTAAGTTCTTTGGCATCTCTATCGAGCGTTTTGCCAACTCATTACCCAGCAAAGTATATTTATCCGACCATCTTGTGTACAAATAGCCCGAAATAAAATAAGTAAGATAATTACCCGCTGCCACCGGTAAGAACACCGTACCTTGGTACAACGCTTCTTTCCCCTTAGGAGTAATCTGCGCCACAAATGCCGATAGGGTTGGGCTCGATGCCATCTCTCCCAATGAGAAAATAACAGTCCCTATAATAGTGAACCACGGATTGTTGAACACAAAAGTAAGCGTTACCCCCAAAGTAGCTATAATAGTACCCTTAATCATCGCACTTACGTGCGTCATTTTAGTTACAAAGTATGATACTACTACTTGGAAGAAGATAATCATAAATGAATCTATATTGATGAACCACTCCGCCTTCACCTGTCCTTTTTCAGTCAAAATAGTACCTAAGAAAGGTAAATTCTCATTTATCCAAGCACTCATCGCCGATGAGTCTACCCAGTCTTCAATAAAGTTAGGCAAGGTATAGAACAGCTGGTTGAACATAGTCCAGAATCCTACCATCAGCAGTAGCAATATAGTCAGCCTCTTGTCTTTCAGTGCCTCCACTATATGCATTACCGATTCTTTTATCTCTGTCAATAAAGGCTTGCTATCTTTTTTCGCAGTAGTAGGCTCTTTGTACAAAAACAAAGCCACCAGCACGTTTATAGCCATCACCACCGCTCCTTGTATGAAGATAATGCGCCAGCCGTAAGCAGTACGCAAAGGCGATGACATTGCCGGACCCAAAAAGCCGCCTACATTCACCATCATATAAAAAATACCAAAGCCTATTGTACTAGTGCTTTCATCTGTATTCCTCGCTACTATACCATTCACTACAGGTTTAAAAAAGCCCCCTCCAATAGCCGCCAATAGGAATATCGAGAAAAAAGCAGCATAAGTAGTCGCCTCCGATAGCATAAAGTAACCTACTCCCATTATTATGAACGAAATCACCAAAGATAGCTTATACCCTATACGGTCTGCCACTACCCCCAATATAGGAGGTATAAAGTACAACACCGCCGATACATAAGCCATAATAGCCGCCTTCTGTTCGTGATTAAAACCAAGCCCGCCTTCATCTGTCGAGGCTACCAAATAAAGCCCTAATACGGTAAATATACCATAAAAAGCCCAGCGCTCCATCAGCTGGAGAAAACTCGCTACCCAAAAGGTTGCATTGAATTTTTTTAGCATATCTTTTTCAGTTAATAAGTTTTTAGGAAACTAACACTAATCTCTCTCGCCAAGCCTAAAAACCTGTTATTATGGGGGCAAAAGTAAAGCGTTTTCTATAATATCAGAAATAAATGTCCTTATCCTACAAAGTAAAAACAATTTGTTACATTTGTAACAACTCCTCTTGCCTCTTATCTCTTACCTAACTCCTTGCTATTTCACAACTATTTTGTACTTTTGTATTATGAACTACTAATCGCAATGCACAAATTGCTAAAACGAAAAATCATACATATCGATATGGATGCGTTCTTCGCCTCGGTCGAACAGCTTGACTTTCCCCACCTTCGCGGGAAAGCCATTGCTGTAGGCGGCGCCGAAGCCCGTGGCGTAGTAGCTACCGCCAGTTATGAAGCTCGCAAGTATGGCGTGCGCAGTGCTATGAGCGGACTCCAAGCTCGTAGGTTATGCCCTCATATCATCTTTGTGAAGCCCCGCTTTGAACGCTACAAACAAATATCTATGCAAATCAGGGCTATCTTCCACGAATATACCAATTTGGTCGAACCCTTATCCCTTGATGAGGCTTACTTAGATGTTACTGTTAATAAAAAAGGAAATCCCTCGGCTACTCTCATAGCCCAAGAAATAAGACAACGCATTTTCCACGAAACCGGACTTACAGCTTCTGCCGGCATCTCTGTAAATAAGTTCATTGCCAAAATAGCTAGTGATTACAACAAACCCAACGGACAAACTACCATTACCGAGGCTCAAATACAGGACTTTTTAGACGAACTCGATGTACGCAAATTCTATGGCATAGGCAAGGTCACTGCCGAAAAAATGTACCTACTCGGTATTTTCAGAGGCAAAGATCTCCGCCTCAAATCATTAGAGTTCTTACAGCGTAATTTCGGCAATAGCGGGCAATATTACTATGAGTTAGCTCGAGGCATCCACCGCAGCGAGGTACAACCCTTCAGAATACGCAAATCAGTAGGCGCCGAAGAAACCTTTGCCGAAAACCTCACCAGCGAAATCTTTATGGAACCCGAATTAGAACGCTTGGCGCAAGAGGTAGCCTCCCGCCTAAAAAAACAACAAGTAGCAGGCAAAACCATCACGCTAAAAATTAAATACAGTAATTTCACAGTACAAACACGCAGCAAAACCCTCAAAGATTATATCAGCAGCACCGAAGAGCTTTCTTTGCACGCCAAAGAACTGCTATACCAAGAACGCTTAACCGAGTCTGTACGGTTATTAGGCATCTCTGTATCCCATCTCAATAACGAGCCCAAAAAACTCAACTCCAAAAAACCAGAATACATCCAGCTACGCCTCGAATTCCCCGACTGGTAAATAAAACTAATTTACTAATTCGCTAATTCTCTAATTTGCTAATTTGCTAATTTTTTCATACTTTTGCAGTGTCATTTTTTAATCAACTATTATATGAAAAAAGTACTTCTCTTATTTATCGTGTTGCTTTCCTTGCCCATAGCTGCTCAAGACGCTTTTCGCAAGGGTAAAATTTATGCTGATGTTCAAATTGGGTCTGGTTCCTTACCTCGCATTATAGGGGGCGGAGTGCATTATGCTGTATTACCTTACCTTTCGGTAGGCTCGCAGTTTTCTTATCAAGATTTTATGAACGACCACAAATACGTTCAGGCTTACACCCCTGCTCTTAGTGCCGACTATCATTTGGGGCATCTCAAAACCTTCGATTGGTATACAGGGCTTAGCTTAGGGTATCATATCTGGCGTAGTAACAACCCTTATGAGGGAGTCAAAAACACCGGTTGCCTTATAGTAGCTCCTGAATATGACTTGCCTGTCCGAAACAATCACAAAGGCAACTTTATAGCCTGGAATGCCCATTTTGGTATGCGCTTTTTTGTCTACAAGTTCATAGGTATAAATGGCGAAATAGGCTTTGGCAACGTCTCTTCAATGAAAATAGGTTTAAGTGTAAGAATATAAAATATGAAAAAAGTACTTCTCTTATTTATCGTGTTGCTTTCCTTGCCCATAGCTGCTCAAGACGCTTTTCGCAAGGGTAAAGCCTTTGCCGATATCCAAACAGGAATAACCAACGGAGGTTTTATCTTCGGCTCCAAGGTACATTATGCCATAGCCTCTTCACTATCGGTAGGCGCTGGCTTTTATGCCCAAAGCTTTGATTTTAAGGATAAATATATAACCTCATACCTCCCCAAGCTAACTGTCGATTACCATTTTGGCAAACTTCAAACTACCGACTGGTATACTGGTTTCTCAGCAGGTTATCTCATTTGGGGGAGCAATACTCCCGAAGGTGGTGGCTGCGATACAAGCTATACCTACTTTATGTTACGTGATAATAACCAAGGTAATACAATAGCCTATAATACCCATATAGGCTTCAGGGCATTTGCACTGAAAGCCATAGCACTAAATGCCGAAATAGTATTAGGTAATGTTTTCGGTGTCAAAATAGGAATAAGTATGAAATTGTAAAAACTATTTTTAAATATAAAAAACACATTAACTACACTCATCTTAACATTTGCTTTCTTAGCGATAGGTTGTAATAACCAAAAAGAAGAACCTACTGTACTTTGTTGTTCTCCTCCTGTTGATTTTCATTTGTTTATTGATAAAAAATCTTCTTTACACCAAGATTTTTTAAACAACAAAGGGGAGTTTGATAAAGAAAATGTATATTTCTATCGGTTATCAGATAAAAATACCGAAAAAAAGTACGACACAAATTTTAACTTTGGCGTTAGCTCACCCAAAAAGGAAGGATACGATGTTTTGTCCGTACACCCCACCCCTTTTCTGCATACTGGTAAAACAGAAACGCTTTACCTAAAAAACAAAACTAAAAGCTATAAAATAGAGTATGTAGGCACGCGGGGCAAATGCTGTACGGTTCAGTTTAAGGAAATGCATATTGACGGTATTAAAAACAACGACTTTATTCTAAAATAACCCATAACCCCTTTGGCAGTGGTGACTGCTCAAGGTTTTTTTATTTTATTAACAAAAAGTTGTATTTTTATTTGGAAGTTTAAAAGCTATTTACTACCTTTGCGGCGTAATAACATTCCTTTTTTACAAAAAGAAGGAGCAAAACCAAATCATATATGAAAAGAATATTAATTTTTATGACTGTAACAGGACTCTTCTTTTCCTGCCAACGCGAAGAGGGTGACCCCTCGTTCGCTTCCGACACCACCATTTCAGTACAGCCAAACACAAAGGCTGAAGTGAATACCGATAACAACACTCTCTTAGGATGGGTCGCTCTTACAGGTAAAACCGACATACCCGCTGAAGAGGCACAAGCTACTGCCCTTGCTACGGCTATGCAAATGCGAAAAGTGGAAGGAATTGTAACTAAAGCTCCCTTGCAAATAGGATCGGTAGAAGTAGTAAAAGGTGATACACGTAAACCTTATGTAGCTACTAAGGGCAGTAAGCCTGAACCTGCCGATGTGTACATCATTAACTTTGCTAACAACCAAGGCTATGTAGTAACTTCGGGCGACAGGCGTGTTCCTGGCGTATTGGCTTATAACTCATACGGACATTTGGGTGACACAATTAGCAACCCGGGACAAGCAGTGCTGTTTAGCTATATGCAAGCATATATAGAAGAACAACGCGAAGCTTTTGAAGCTAATAAAGAGAAACTTGCTACCCAAGCTGAAGAAGCTCTTTTTAAGAAGCTCAGTAAAGAGCGGCAAGCAGAATTGATTGCTAGGGGGTATTTTGACAAACAAGGAAAGAGAGTGAAAAGTAAATTTCTTGACCTAACGCATGTTCTTTGCCAATCAAAAGAATTAGATAAAGATAATGGAAATAATCATTCTGATGATTTTGATGAAGATAGGGGAAGACACACCGGCACTAACCTTCCTAAGAAAAACGGACCTGTACTTGACCCTGAAGCAACTACGTACGGTGAATGGACTACAGAATACATAAAAGCTCCTTTACTTAAAACCCTTTGGGGACAAAGTGGAGAATACAATGACAAGGTAGGCGTATATTGTGAAGCTGATCACGACCAATCTCCTGTAGGCTGTGTGGCTACGGCTATAGGGCAGCTAATAGCATACCATAAAAAACCAGCTATTTTTAAAGATAGAGTAATGCACTGGGACGATATGACTAAAATAGATAGGGGAGATATGTTTTCAAGTATTTACAGTTATGCTGTGCAAAACAATCCAACCGCAAAAGAGGATATACAATATTTATTAGCACATTTAGGTGATAGTGATTTGTTAGATATGGACTATGGCTGTGCTGATATAGGCAGTGGCTCAAATATTTATAAAGCCCTCCATACTCTCAAATTATTAGGTTTTAATAATGCTTTCATTTCATCCCTTGAAGCCTTCCCTAATTTTACCAATGAAATACAAAACAACAGACCTGTATATATAAGAGGATGTGAAACAGAAATATCACATTCCTACTCTAAGGGTTGGTGGTTTTGGAAAAAGAATCATATAGATCGTACTTATACAAATTGCCATGCTTGGGTATTAGATGGCTATGTGCTAAAAAAAAGAAAAGTAACTGAACAATATATTGACTGTCCTTCTCCTAAAAGAATTGAAATGACACACGAGGAGAAGTTAGAGCTAGTTCATAATAACTTTGGCTGGGGAGGGTACAGAGATGGTTCTGGAAAAAAAATATATCCACAAGAATATGATGGAACAGGTTGGTATATGGCTAACATTTTCGATTCAAAATCAGGAAGAAAGGCTCCCTCTAATAGTTTTAAATCAGGAGAGCAAGGAAATTTTAAGTATGATTTAAAAATAATTACTAATATAGAATAGCTCTATGAAAAAAGAAATACTATATTTAACACTCTTGTTTCTATTTATTAACTGTCAAAATAAAGATTCTGTAAAAGAAGAAATCATTTGTATGAATACACCTCCTGTTATGAGCATCATTATTATGAACAATGAGATGGAAACAAACAAATTAGTTCGTAGCTTTTACAATGCAAAACAAACAGCTGTTTTATACAAGCTAGAAAACGACAAAAAAAGCGAAATAGGGAAATTTTCCTTTGCTAATAACAATGTAATGATTGGCGGTGCAGGTGAAGGATTAAAATCTTTTTTTACAAAGAACTTAGAAACCTTCTGCTTGGAATATGATAACAAAACAGATACTTTGCAAATAAAAGGCAATTATTACAAAACTGAAAATTGTGGTGATACAGCTTATTTAACTGAGCTTCATTTCAATCATAAAAAAGTAGACCTTAGGAATTCTCTTATCGGAGATAATATTTATAAAATAGACAATACTAAATAACCTATACCCCTTTGGCAGTAGTGGCTGCTAAAGGGGTATTTATTCTGAATACTATGCGAAATATAAGCTATTTACTTATTCTTCTGCTATTGGCTTGCTCCAAAGAAACTATGCCCAACAGCTATACCCTGTACTTCCAAAACAACTATTTTGAAACGGTTGAGGTGCAAGTAGCTTCCTCTTTCTCGGAAAGAATAGCTGCAAAAGCAACCTCAAAAGCATTGGTATTAGAGAGAGGCACTCATACCATAACAGCTATTACTGCCTCACGCTTACAATTAGAAAGTACTATACAATTACAAGGCAGCCAAGAAAGACTTGTAATTGAAATATCTCCTAAAGGAAAAATACAAATACTTCGTTAATCTGTTTTGTTTAAAATAATTATTCTATGCGCTATTACACGCTTTTTCTCATTGGCTTAATCTTACTTTCGTGCGGCAAAAACAACGATGAGCCTGAAATGACTCCTTACGAAATTACCCTTGTATATATGATTGCCGATAACGACCTTGCTACCTATGCCTTGAACGACCTAAATGAAATGGAACGCGGCTTTACCGCTAATGGCAGAGATAAACTATTAGTGTATATAGATAGTAATACCTCCACAGCCTTGCCTTCACACCCTGTGTTATTGGAAATAGTGCCCGACAGCACCGAAGCAATACAATCCAAAATTATCTATACTTACCCCGAACAAAACTCGGCTGATAAAACAGTGCTAAGCAATGTGTTAAAAGATGTTTTTAGCTATTACAAAGGGAGAGTGGAAACTAAAGGGCTCATCCTTTGGTCGCACGGCAATGCGTGGTTGCCCAATAGCTACACTATAGCTACCGAAAACAAAGGAGGGGTTGCTATAAAAGCTTTTGGCAAGGATATGAGCCCTAAAGAAGGTGCATTAGAATTGCCAGATCTTGCTGAAGCTTTGCGCTCTTATCATTTTCAATACATCTTGTTCGACGCTTGCTTTATGGGTTCGATAGAGGTGCTTTATGAGTTGCGCCATAATGCTGACTATTTCATTGCTTCTCCTGCCGAAATATTAGCCGATGGTTTTCCATATCACTTAACCCTTCCTTACCTAATAGGCAAAACACAACTTGAAAAGGCTACAGAAGCATATTATACCTACTACAAAGCTCAAGAAGGCGTACGGCAGTCGGCTACAATTACTTTAGTATCAAGTAGATATTTAGATACTTTAGCAGATTTATGTGCCCAATTACCTACTTTTTCTTCTCTACCTCTTGCTGATTTACAACAATATAGTCGTAACAATGAAAGATATTTATTTGACCTAAAGCAAATATTACTGTTAAATGGTGCCAAGACTAACTTAAATACTCTTTGGCAAGAGCTCTGCCCTATTGAAAAACACACTTCACAATTTGCAAATATAGTTTTAAGTAATTGTAATGGACTTAGTGTTTACCTGTTTGGTAAAAAAGAGGCTCTAAACCATTATTATAAAGAATTAGCATGGTATAAGGCTACAAAACTTCAGTAATACATATCTCAAAATAATTAGTTTTTTATTTGGCTATTATGGGGGTATTCATTACTTTTGCCTCCTAAAAACTTAGTAAATAACATTATGCACACAATCTTCAAATATCTTACCGAACTATCCAATAATAACCATAAAGACTGGTTTGATGCTCATAAAAATAACTATGAAATAGCTAAAAAATTAACCGATAATTTTTTTAAACAAATATATGCCAAGTTAGCCGAACACGATAGTCTTGCGCCTATAAAAATATACCGTATTTACCGTGATTTGCGTTTTTCTAAAGATAAAACTCCCTACAAAACACACTTTGGCTGCTACATTCAGCGCAAGCAGCCTCATAACAGGGGCGGGTATTATATCCATTTAAGTCCAGATGAAACGTTTATAGGGGGCGGCTTCTTTGATCCCAATAAAGAGGATTTACTGCGCATACGCCAAGAAATATCCCTTAACGCCGATGAGTTTACCCAAATAATGAATAGTAAGGATATCATAACACAGTTCGATGGCAAGCTATGGGGTGATGAACTTAAAACTGCCCCTAAAGACTTTGATAAAGATGACCCTATGATTCATTACCTGCGCAAAAAACAATTCTTATTAAAGCATGATTACAGCCAAGAAGATGTGTTTTCAAATGATTTTTTTCAAAAAGTAACAGAAGGGCTATTGGCTATGCGTCCTTTCTTTGATTTTATGACCGAAGCCCTTACTACTAACCTTAATGGTGAAAGCATCTTATAAATATGAAACTAACATTTAACCCAAAATATTTTGTATGGGCTTTAGCACTACTGGGGGTCGAGTTGCTCATAGCTACTGTTTTTAGCCACATAGGCTTTATCAGGGGCTACATAGGCGATGCTTTAGTAGTAATATTGCTGTATTATTTAGTACTTTCATTTGTAAAAGTGAAACACAAAAGCAAGCTAATTTGGGGAATCTTTATTTTCGCAGTAGTAGTAGAGGCATTGCAATACTTTGGCGTAGCCTCTTATTTAGGCTTCACTAAGGGCAGCTTAGGGTATATACTCTTAGGTAATCACTTCTCTTGGGGCGATATAATAAGCTACACAGTAGGATGCCTCTTCTTACAATTAACCCACAAATAAACTTACCCCCATAATAAAATGATAGATATAGGAATAAATCTCACCAACAAGCAGTTTGCAGGTGAGTGTGATGAAATTATAAATCGTGCAATAAATGCAGGTGTCGAACAAATTTTATTAACAGGCACCAGTGTGCGTAGCAGCAAAGAGGCTTTAGCTTTGGCTAAAGAGTACCCCGATACTCTTTTTGCCACTGCAGGCATTCACCCTCACGATGCTAAATCAATGAACAATGAAAGTATCAACATTTTAAAGGCACTACTAAGTGAAAAACAAGTTATAGCAGTAGGTGAATGTGGTCTAGATTTTGACCGCGATTTTTCCCCACGTCCTGTACAAGAGGCTTGTTTTCATGCACAGCTCACTCTTTCCGAAGAGGTTTCCAAACCCTTATTTTTACATGAGCGTGCTGCTTTTGAACATTTTATCGCTATCCTTGCCGAACATAAGCAACTACCTCAAGCAGTAGTACACTGCTTTACAGGCAGTTTAAAGGAGGTTAAAACATATCTGGACAAGGGGTATTATATCGGTTTTACAGGAGCAGTGAGTGATAGCCGCAGGTTTGCTCATTTAGAAGAGGTAGTGCGTTATGTCCCCTTAGATAGTATGCTTATTGAAACCGATGCTCCTTTTATGATGCCTAAAAACACACCTAACCGGCAGTTGTCATATAAGCAACAACGCCGCAATGAACCTGCTTTTTTGCCCTATGTAGCACAATCCATAGCACAATTTAAGGGCATACCTCTCAAGGCTGTTACCGAAAGCACCACCCAAAACGCTCAAGAACTGTTCAAATTATAAAACATATAGTACCACAAATTACCAATTTAATTAGTTAGGAGTTGTTAATAAGCATTACATTCCTAGCTATAACC
This sequence comes from Capnocytophaga sp. oral taxon 878, assembly GCF_002999135.1. Classification (NCBI taxonomy): domain Bacteria; kingdom Pseudomonadati; phylum Bacteroidota; class Flavobacteriia; order Flavobacteriales; family Flavobacteriaceae; genus Capnocytophaga; species Capnocytophaga sp. oral taxon 878. The sequence continues at coordinate 2,914,138 of NZ_CP027229.1, read as the reverse complement.
ATAGTAATAAAAGACGATTTTTTAAACGTCCTTTTTAAAACAAATGAAAAAGATATTAGTAACAGGAGGGGCCGGATTTGTAGGTTCAAATCTTTGTGAAGCCCTCACCAAAGACCCTCATAATGAAGTATATTCGTTAGACAATTATTTTACTGGTAAGCGTGAGAATCACGTAGCTGGAGTACAGTATATTGAGGGTAGTACCGAACATATATTTGAACTCATCAACTTCACCCCCGATATTATTTACCATCTAGGCGAATACTCACGTGTAGAACAGAGTTTTGAAGATATTGATAAAGTATTGTTATTTAACAAAACTGGCACTTTAAAAGTTTTGGAGTTCTGCCGCAAGCATAGGGCTAAACTTGTATATGCGGGTAGTAGCACCAAGTTTGGTGATGGCGGACTCGGGAAAGACCAAAGCCCGTATGCGTGGAGCAAATCATCCAATACCGAACTTATAAAGAACTACGGGGTGTGGTATGGTTTAGATTACGCAATAGTGTATTTCTATAATGTATACGGCCCACGCGAAATAAACACTGGCAAGTATGCCACCCTTATCGCTCTTTTTGCCGAGAAAATAAAACGAGGTGAGCCCTTAACTGTCGTTGCTCCAGGCACACAACAACGTAACTTCACACATATAAACGATATAGTAGCAGGATTGCTATTGGTAGGCGAAAAAGGTAAAGGCGATGGATATGGTATAGGAAGTCCCGAAAGCTACACTATTTTAGAAATAGCACAGCTTTTTGGTGGTAAAATACAAATGCTGCCTGAACGTAAGGGTAATCGTATGACATCACCAGTACTTACAGAAAAAACAGAGGCTTTGGGTTGGCACGCTACAAAGCATATTAAAGAGTATATTCAACAGATAAGAAGTAACCTATGAAAATAGCTATTACTGGGGCAAGCACTCTAACTGCCAATGCTTTAACACTTCACAACAATATTGCACAAGGAAGACTTTCAGAAAAAAATAGAACTCTTATTGAAACGTTGCGCTCATCTAATGTGGCATATGCTCCATTAGATCCTAGCGTACTTTACGCAATACATACCGCACGCAATGCTGTAGCCCAAGCTGGCTGGCAGGGCGTGCGGTTCGGTATTAACATAGGCTCATCAAGGGGAGCTACAGAAGTATGGGAAAATCATTTTACTCACTTCCTGCAAGAAGGTAGTTGCCTTACTTTGGCTTCACCTACTACCACTTTGGGCAATATAAGTACATGGGTTGCTCAAGATTTGAACAATGAGGGTTTTGAACTTTCTCACTCCATTACTTGCTCCACTGCCTTGCATGGCATTGCTAATGCTATTGCTTGGTTAGAAAGTGGTATGGAAAGTCGGTTTTTGGTAGGTGGTAGTGAGGCTCCTCTTACTCCTTTTACTTTGGCACAAGTGAAAGCCCTTAAGATATATAGCTCATTACCCCTACCCTATCCTTGTAGAGCTATGGATATGGAAAAACGACAGAATACAATGGTACTCGGTGAAGGAGCTGGCTGTTTTTGTTTAGAAAAAGGTGAGCGTCCTAATGCCTTAGCCTATATTATAGGGCTTGGCTTTGCTACCGAAAAGTTAACGCATAGTGTATCACTATCAAAAAAAGGAGATTGTTTACAAACTTCAATGCAGCGAGCTTTGGAAAGTGCTGGCCATCCACATATTGATGTGATTATTACCCATTGCACAGGTACTATAAAAGGTGATCGCGCCGAACTTAATGCTATTGATGCTGTTTTTGGCAATGACATTCCTCTACTTACCAATAACAAATGGCAGTACGGACATACTTATGGAGCAAGTGGAGCTCTGAATCTTGCTATGGCCATCAGGATGTTACAGCATAATAAGTTTGAAGAAGTACCTTATTTAAAAACTCCTGAAAAACTACCTAACAAATTACAACACATAATGATTAATGCTGTGGGCTTTGGCGGAAATGCAATAAGTGTAGTCGTTAAAAGTAGGTGATAAGAAATATATTCTTATTTTCTCTCTAAAAATAAAATATTGGAGTTTTGAATATAAGAAATAATAAGTATTAGCCTAATTGACAAATTAAATAATATGATTTGCATAAAAGAATATAAAACTCTCATACCTACCATTGATAGTTTTTTAGATGATAAAGAATTTATTAAAACCTCTGAAGGCTTATGGGATACCCACAACAATAAGAAAAAGCTATTGGTAAAAGGTACTATTTCCGATTATACATTATCTTTAAGTAAGAAGTTTATATGGTGTGCGGTACTTCATCCTGAAAGTGTTATTTGTCTAATACTTATTGACAGAAATGGTAATAAGGTAGCATCATTAGAGATAAAAGATGAAGATTTAGATACTCCCAAAGCATTTCTTTCGTTACTGCAAGAAGAAAATAAAATATCAATATGCCTTGTTGATGGGCAAAGTGGAGCTCAGGGGTATTGTATAGTTTTAGAACAAGAAAAACTGAGAATCTGGAAAACTCTTCCTCTTGACCAAATGTGTATGTTTACCTTTGATAAGTATGCTTTACTAGCCGATTTTTACTCTTCAGAACTCATTTTAGTTTCATATCCCAGCTTTGAACCATTAATTACCAAAAAACAAGAGATAATCGATTGTGATTTTATGGAAAATGTATGGAAAGTAGATAACAATTTTGGCATACTAAGTACTACACAAGGAGTCTGGTACGCTTTCGAGTTAAATACGCTCAAAATAATAGATGAATGTGCTATAGAAAAGTATGAACCAAAAAATGATGAATTTGGATATAGCTCATATATAAGTACTCTTACACCTACTAATAAAGAGCTGTTTTTTAAGCATTGGTACTATGAAAACAAAAAATATTATGAAGAGTGGATAGCTGTAGACAGAGGCTATTTAGCATCGCTTATTAAGATTTCAGCAGAGAAAGAGAAGAGATAAAAGATAAAAAAAGAGCAGGAATAATACCATTTAAAAAACTGATAATGAGATAATTTGCGTTTTAAAATATAAAAAAAGTAGAATATTTTGCTCAAAAAGGTTGTGATTTAAAAAAAATGCTTTACCTTTGCACTCATAATTATAGTTATAAAAAAAGAAAATTATGTCAGACATTGCATCAAGAGTTAAAGCCATTATCGTAGATAAATTAGGCGTAGACGAGAATGAAGTAACTGCGGAAGCAAGCTTCACAAACGACTTAGGAGCAGATTCATTGGACACTGTGGAATTGATTATGGAATTTGAGAAAGAATTTGACATTCAAATTCCTGATGACCAAGCTGAAAACATTCAGACCGTAGGTCAAGCAATCAAATACATTGAAGACGCTAAACAATAAGTAGCTTATAGGCATTAGGCTATCACCTTAATAGTTGATAGCTTAATGCCTAATTGCTTTTTAGAACCTAAATGCTAAAAAAATAAAAAGACTAATGGAGAGACGACGTGTTGTTGTAACAGGTATAGGTGCTTTGACCCCAATCGGTAATACCGCCAAAGATTTTTGGCAGGGGCTTGCAGCTGGCAAAAGCGGTGCCGCTCCTATCACCTATTTTGATGCTTCAAAGTTCAAAACTCAGTTTGCTTGTGAACTTAAAGGTTTTAATATTGAAGACTTTATGGACAGAAAAGAAGCGCGCAAGCTAGATAGATTTGCTCAATATGCCTCTGTAGTTTCAGACGAAGCGATAAAAGATGCGCACTTAGATGTTGATAAAGTGGATAAAGACCGCGTAGGTGTGATATGGGGTTCAGGAATCGGTGGTTTGGAAACATTCCAAAATGAAGTAACTACCTTTAACCAAGGCGACGGAACTCCGCGTTTCAATCCGTTTTTCATTCCTAAAATGATTGCTGATATTGCATCAGGAATGATTTCTATTCGATATGGTTTCAGAGGACCTAACTTTACTACAGTATCAGCTTGTGCTTCAGCAGCTAATGCTATGATTGACGCGCTGAACTATATTCGTTTTGGTTATGCCGATGTAATTGTATCAGGAGGTTCAGAAGCTGCAGTTACTATTGCTGGTATTGGTGGATTCAATGCTTTACATGCTTTATCAACCTTTAACGAAAACCCTGCAAAGGCTTCACGTCCATTCGATGCAAATCGTGATGGTTTTGTATTAGGCGAAGGCGCTGGAGCTATTGTACTAGAAGAATATAACCATGCAATTGCTCGCGGAGCTACTATATATTGTGAATTGGCAGGAGGTGGTCTTTCAGCTGATGCTCACCACATGACAGCACCTCACCCCGAAGGTCTTGGGGCTAAGTTGGTAATGAATAACTGCTTAAAAGATGCAGGCGTACAGCCTAGTGAAGTAGATGCTATTAATATGCATGGTACTTCAACACCTCTGGGAGACATCGCAGAATCAAAGGCTGTGATTGATGTTTTTGGTGAACATGCTTATGACATTAACATAAACTCAACTAAATCAATGACTGGTCACTTATTAGGAGCTGCAGGAGCTATTGAAGCAGTAGCCTCAATATTAGCTATTAAGAATAGTTTAGTACCACCTACTATTAACTTTGAAACTCCTGATGAGAAGATTGACCAACGACTAAATTTCACATTTAACAAAGCTCAAGCTCGCGATGTAAAAGTAGCTATGAGCAATACCTTTGGCTTTGGTGGTCATAACGCTTGCTTATTATTTAAAAAGTTATCATAATAGACTCGTAAGTGTTTAACTTAAAGAAAATATTAGCTTTTTCCCGTCTTACTTCAAAGAAGAAAGACGGGATTTTTTATAGCAAACTCAAAGAATTATTGGGCTTCTCACCTAAAAACTTATCATATTACAGTGAGGCTTTCACACATCCATCATACCAATACCAAAAGGCTACTCGTAAAAGTTATGAACGACTTGAGTTCTTAGGCGATGCTATATTAGGGGCTGTTATTGCTGACTATATTTTCACAAATGCTCCTGAGAAAGATGAGGGCTACCTCACCAAAATGCGTTCCAAAATAGTAGAACGACGTAACCTTAACCAACTAGGAGAGGAACTTGGCTTATTAGATTTTTTACGTACAAAGCTCACTCCTCGCCAATTAGGAAACAACATCACAGGTAACTTATTTGAAGCTTTAATAGGTGCTATTTACTTAGACAAAGGTTATAAAGCTTGTTTTAGCTTTATTGAACGAAAATTGATTTTACCCAATATCAATATAAAATATTTAGAGGAAAAAGTAATTAGTCATAAAAGTTTACTAATTGAATGGTGCCAAAAACACAAATTGGACTTTGCTTTTGAAGCTGAAGAAGACATAGAAGACCGTTCTGAAACTAAATATTTTGTTGCTAAAGTACATGTGCAAGGTTTTTCTGTAACTCGTGCCCGTTCAACCTCTAAAAAGAAGGCTGAAGAGATTGCTGCTAAACGCACTTGCTACAAAATTCAAGGGAAACAGCACCACAAACTAGATGTAAAATGAAAATCTTATTATTATCAGATACCCATTCATACATAGATGATCGCATACTGCACTATGCCAATGAAGCTGATGAGATATGGCACTGTGGTGATTTTGGAAACTTAACAGTAATTAAAACATTGCAATCTGTAAAACCTTTGCGAGGTGTGTATGGCAATATAGATGGAACTGAGATACGAGAATATTTTGGAGAAATAAATCGCTTTATGTGTGAAGGCATAGAAGTACTGATGATACACATAGGAGGTTACCCTACAAAATACACGCCTTTAGCTAAAAAAGAGATCCTTTCCAAAACCCCTAAATTGTTTATTTCAGGACATTCACACATCTTAAAAGTACAATATGACAAACAATTTAGTTTGCTGCACTTAAACCCAGGGGCGGCAGGAATTTATGGATGGCAAACTGTACGTACAATGTTACGTTTTGAGATTGAAGAAAAGGAGATAAAAAACTTGGAGATTATTGAATTAGGTAAAAGGTAAAAGGTTCCTATTTTGAAAAAAACAACAAGCAAAACAAACAAATAATTATGGAAGAAGAATTATTATACCTTATAGCCTTAAAAAAAACTGAAATGGTAGGTGATATTACTGCCAAAAAGCTCATTAATCACTTTGGAAGTGCCAAAGAAATTTTTACTCAACCAAAAAAAATACTTCAGAAAATACCAGGTATAGGCAATAAAATCATTGAAAAACTACAAAAATCACAATGGTTACAAGAAGCTGAAACTGAACTAAATTTCTGCAGCAAAAATAACATACAAGTAGTCAGTTATATTGATAAAGATTATCCTTATCTGCTAAAAAAATGTCCTGACAGCCCTATCGTTTTCTTTCAGAAAGGAAACATCAATCTAAAAAATAAACGAATACTTGCTATTGTAGGCACACGTAATGCTACTACCTACGGCACTGACTTTATAAAACAGTTTGTTTATGAGTTAGCACAACTTGATGTTGTAATTATAAGTGGTTATGCCTATGGAATAGACATCAGTGCGCATAAGGAAGCTATTAAAAATGGGATACAAACAGTAGCTTGCCTTGCTCATGGGCTTAATATCATTTATCCTAAAGCACATACTGAGTACTGTGCTGCAATGATAGCTAATGGTGGTTTTATTACTGATTTTGGATTCTTAAGCCCTTTTGATAGAAAAAATTTCTTAAGCCGTAATCGTATTATTGCAGGACTTGCCGAGGCTACAATAGTAATTGAATCAAGCCACCGAGGAGGAAGTCTAGTTACTGCTGGTATTGCAAATTCATACAGTCGGCAAGTTTTTGCTTTACCTGGCAAATACAACGATATTAATAGTGCTGGATGTAATCAACTTATACATGATAGTCAAGCTCAATTGCTAATCTCAGCACAACAGCTAATTACCGACCTAAATTGGGAGAGTCCCAAACCTCAACCTATACAACAAGAGCTTTTTGTAAGCCTCACTACAGAGGAAGAAAACATTCTAAAATACCTCAAAAACAATGGGAAACAAAGTATGGACAACTTATCTTTAGGCTGCCAGATACCTATATATGAGCTTTCTAATCTTCTATTTCAATTAGAACTAAAAGGAGCTATACGCCCGCTACCAGGTAAAATATTTGAAAGCATTAACTAAACTCAAAAAAATTTTTCTCCTCTAAAAGTATTTCTTAATTATTTTTCTAGCTTTTTCAAAAAGCACAACATGTAAAAACAATTTAACCATCTAATTATCAACACTTAACTGTAATAATAAAAAATATTTTTACTTTTCTTGCTGGTTAATAAAAATAAAAATATTACTTTTGTAACTTAAAAGAAGATTTTGCTAAAAACCAATGACGACAGAAGTTAAAAAAGAAGGTAAATATTCATACATCGAGCAAGGTGAGGGCACTCCTATTATCATACTACATGGCTTAATGGGAGGGCTTAGTAATTTTGAAGAGGTGATTTCTTTTTTTTCAGACAGGTATAAAGTAGTAGTACCTGAACTACCTTTATTCTCTATGCCTTTACTTACTACCTCAGTAAAAACATTGGCAAAATATATCCGAAAATTTGTAAAGTTCAAAAAGTTTGAGAAAGTAATTCTCTTAGGGAACTCTCTTGGTGGACACGTAGGACTGTTATACACTAAATTATATCCTAAAGATGTATTAGGATTAGTACTTACTGGTAGTTCAGGACTGTATGAAAGTGCAATGAGTGATGGGTACCCACGTAGGGGTGATTATGATTTTATAAAAAAGAAATGTGAAGAAGTATTTTACGATCCTGCTGTAGCTACTAAAGAAATTGTAGATGAAGTATTTGCTAATATTTCAGATCGTTCTAAACTTATAAAAACTTTAGCTTTAGCTAAGAGTGCTATTCGTAATAATATGGCTAAAGATTTACCTAAGATGCAAACCTCAATCTGTCTCATTTGGGGTAAGAATGATATCGTAACACCTCCAAAAGTAGCAGAAGAATTTTATGAACTACTACCTAATGCTGAATTACATTGGATTGACAAATGTGGACATGCTCCTATGATGGAACACCCTCAAGAATTTAATAAGATACTTAACAATTGGTTAGAAACAAAAAGGATCTAGACAAGTAATAAAAGTGATAAAAAAAGCTGAATTTGTAATGAGCAATTCTCAGGTAAGCAAGTGTCCTAAAGAACTCTTACCTGAATATGCTTTTATAGGGCGTTCCAATGTAGGAAAATCGTCTCTTATCAATATGCTCACTAACCAAAAGAATTTAGCTAAGACTTCAGCACGACCAGGCAAAACACAACTTATCAATCATTTTAAAATTGACAACACTTGGTTTTTAGTAGATTTACCAGGATATGGTTATGCAAGGGTTTCAAAGAGTACTAAAAAAGTATTTCAGCAGTTTATTACTCAGTATTTTGAACAACGTACGCAGTTAGTATGTGCTTTTGTATTGGTAGATATCAGACATGAACCTCAAAAAATTGACCTTGCTTTTATGCAATGGTTAGGTGAACACAATATCCCTTTTGCTATTGTGTTTACTAAAGCTGATAAACTAAAACCTTTAATGATAGAGCGTAATATTAAGTCTTATCAAGATATACTTCTAAAATCATGGGAAGAGTTCCCTCCTTATTTTATTACTTCAGCTGAAAATAGGGCAGGTAAAGAGGAACTTACTACTTATATTGAACAAATAAATACAATGCTAAAAAAACAGTCTTCAGAATAAACATCTTTATTTATTTGTATATTAATAAAAAATCTCTTATTTTTGCATCTTACAAATTACTTACAAGATAAACATACTATTTTTATAGTAATATTTTCTATCCTCACAATAAATAAAAGAAAAAAATACTATTTCGCAAAAAAACACTTACAAAAAGTGTTTTAAATATAAATATGCCTAACATTTCTAGTTTCCAATTAAACAATTTCATCACCTCTTATGGGGTGCGCATTCCCTCACTTAGGTTATATTACCAATGTTTTGGCTTACCGCTGGGAGAAGCGCCCGTGGTGGTAGTAAATCACGCTTTCACAGGCAATTCACAAGTAATGGGTGAAAACGGCTGGTGGAAAGAAGCTATTGGTGAAGGGAAGTTGATAGATACCCTTAAATACACAGTAGTAGCTTTTAATATACCTGGCAATGGTTTTGGAGCACGCGAAGAAGATATGATTCCTAACTATGAGCATTGGGCAGGTATAGATGTAGCGCGCATTTTCAACAAAGGGCTCACCGAGCATTTAGGTCTCAAAGAAGTGTTTGCCCTTGTAGGGTGCTCGTTAGGTGGCGGTATTGCTTGGGAAATGGCAGCCCTCGCCCCTACCCTTTTCAAAGAACTCGTAATCGTAGCTGCCGATTGGAAAGCAACCGACTGGATTATAGGCAACTGCCTTTTGCAAGAGCAGATACTCAAAAACTCTACACACCCCTTGCACGATGCACGCCTACACGCGATGTTGTGTTACCGCACACCTCAATCGTTGAAAATGAAGTTTGAGCGCACTACTAACATTCCGTTGCAGTTGTACAATGTAGAAACGTGGCTCTTACACCACGGCGACAAGCTGCACAAACGCTTCTCACTCTCCGCCTACAAACTGATGAACCAATTGGTAAAAACCATAGATATTTCAAAAGAACGGGGTAGTTTTGCCGAGGCTGTTGCACCTATCACTGCTCACATTACCATTGTAAGCACCGATTCCGACCTGTATTTTGTACCTCAAGAGAATCGCGATACTGTAACTGAACTGCGCGAAATGGGCAAACCCGTAGACTATTACGAAATCCACTCCGTACACGGTCACGATGCTTTCCTGATAGAACACAAACAGTTAGAACAGTTTTTAAAGAAAGTGTTTGTTAGGTAAGAGATAAGAGGTAAGAATTTGTTAATTGTTAATTGTCATAAGATGAAGATATTAAAATTTGGTGGAAAATCACTTGCTAATGATGGCATAGAAAAGGTGATTGATATTATCATTACTTCACATAAGGAACCTCTATCAGTAGTAGTTTCAGCGCGAGGCAACACTACCGATGAATTAGAGGCTTTGCTCGATAAAGCGAGTAAGGGCGAGGACTATACTGCTGACTTTCAACAACTGAAAGACGAACAACAATATGACCCTCGTGTGTCGTTTGAGTCCGAATTTCAGTTGCTCGAAAAACTCCTTGAAGGTGTTTCACTACTCAAAGATTATAGCCCTAAAACCAAAGATTTGGTATTGGCACAAGGTGAACTAATGTCGGCTAAACTTGTAACAGCACTACTCCAGCGCAAGGGCTTGGAAAGTACTTTTGTAGATAGCCGTGAAATCTTCAAAACTGATGCTGTGGTAGGCAATGCACAAATCATCAACTCAGTATCCGAAAAACTCACCCGTGACCGCTTTGCAACTATCCCTTCTAATCACGTAGTCGTGGTTACAGGCTTTATCGCTTCCACCGAAAAAGGCGACACTACTACCTTAGGGCGCAATGGCAGTAACTATTCGGCAGCACTTTTGGCGAACTATCTCAACGCTTCCGAACTGCAAAACTATACCCACGTTGATGGTATCTTCACTGCCAATCCTGAGTTAGTACCCGAAGCCAAAATTATACGTCATCTTTCTTACGAAGAAGCCAATGAATTAGCTAACTTTGGAGCTTCTATACTTCACGCTAAAACCATTATCCCACTCATTGAAAAAGGCATTCCGTTGCGTATCAAAAACACTTTCAACAGTGAAGACGCCGGCACACTCATTCACCAAGAAAGCGTGCAAGAGGGCATCAAATCGATTTCGGTAATTAAAGACAACGCCCTTATCGTGATGGAAGGTCGCGGACTCTTGGGCAAGGTGGGTGTAGATGCACGTATCTTTAGAGCTTTAGCACAGAAAGGTATCAGTGTGAGTATCATCTCACAAGGATCATCCGAGCGCGGGGTAGGCTTGGTAGTAGCTTCTAAAGATGCTAAACTTGCCAAAGCTGCTATAGACGAGGAATTCTCGCACGACTTCTATACCAATGATGTGAGCAGTGTGAGCATTGTAGAAGATGTAGCGGTAATTTCTATTGTAGGGCAACCGCTTGCTACCTTCCACCACCCTTATAACGCACTGATACGAAACCAAATCGTTCCTTTGCTCATCAACAATGCCGTAACGGGTAGAAACGTGAGTTTGGTACTTAAAACCGAAAAACTCCACAAGGCACTGAACGTAATTCACGGTGAAATCTTTGGGGTTTCACGCCGTATCAACTTGGTAATCTTTGGTAAAGGTACCGTAGGAGCTACTCTCATCGACCAAGTGATTGCTGCACACGACAATATACTCCACCGCAAAAACATCAGTTTGCGCATTGTTGCGATTGCCAATTCACAACAACTGCTCACCAATGCAAAAGGAATTGGCAACAATTGGCGTTCTGCCTTCGATAAAGAAGCCGTTCCTTATAGCTTTGATACTTTGCAAGCCTTTGTAGATAAAAATCACTTAGAGAACCTTATCGCGGTAGATGTAACCGCCAGCAAAACCTTTGTAGATAACTATATTCCACTTATCAAGAGCGGTTACGACTTGGTTTCTGCTAATAAGATAGCAAACACTATTTCGTTTGACTTCTATCAAGAACTGCGTAAAACCCTCAAACAACACCAAAAGACTTATCTCTACGAAACCAATGTAGGGGCAGGCTTACCACTGATAGACACTATTCGCCTCTTGCACCATTCGGGCGAGAACATCACTCGTATTAAGGGAATTTTCTCAGGGACGCTCAGCTATCTGTTCAATACTTTTTCAGTAGAAAACAAGCCGTTTAGCGAGGTGCTCCAACACGCTATCAACAGCGGTTATACTGAACCCGACCCTCGTGAAGACCTCTGTGGTAACGATGTAGGGCGCAAGCTGCTCATCTTAGCCCGCGAGCTTGATTTAGGCAATGAGTTCACCGATGTAAAGATACAAAATCTTATCCCCGAACATTTAAGAGAAGTCTCGGTAGCAGACTTTTTGCAACGCTTAGACGAGTTCAACGCGCCTTATCAGCAAATCAAAGAAGCCCAAGCGCCCGACCACGTACTGCGTTATGTAGGCGACCTTCACGGCGATTTAGCCTCTACCGAAACGGTACAGTTAGACGTATCGCTCGTATCGGTTCCGCGCAACAGTGCTCTCGGTCAGGTAAAAGGTGCCGACTCTATTTTTGAGATTTACACCGAATCTTATGGCGATAACCCTATCGTGATACAGGGTGCAGGAGCAGGCGCTTCGGTAACCGCACGCGGGGTATTTGGCGATATTTTAAGATTAGCAGAGAAGAGTAGGTTTTAGGTATTAGGTTTTAGGTGTCAGGTTTCAGGTGTTAGGAGACAGGTGTTAGGACTATGAATCAAGAAGAAAATCCTTTGTTACAAATGTCGTTGCAGGAATTGTGGCAACTGTTCCCTATCAATCTTACGCCGCACAATCCTTTGTGGAAAGAATGGTATGAGGAAGAACACAGTTTTCTTTTAAAACAATTACCCTCTAACGAAATAATACGACTAAACCATATAGGCAGTACCGCTGTGGAAGGGATACAAGCCAAACCTATTGTAGATATGTTATTGGAAGTGAAGAAAGACAGTTCATTTCAGAAGCTAAAAGAAGTCATATTACAATCAGGTTATCTATGTATGAATGAAACAAATGATAGGATTTCTTTTAATAAAGGCTATACTGTTAATGGGTTTGCAGAACGTGTATTTCACTTGCACTTGCGTTATGAAGGCGATAATGACGAACTCTATTTTCGCGATGAACTACAAGCGCACCCTTCAATTGCCAAAGACTATGAAACACTTAAATTGTCTCTTTGGAAGCCTTTCCAGTACGACCGAGATGCTTATACCGCTCACAAAACAGACTTTATAAAACGATATACACTGATAGCAAAAGAAGAATTTAAAGGAAAATATGAAAATAACAGACCATATTAAGAATGCCAAAGGAAAAACACTCTTCTCCTTTGAAGTAGTACCTCCTAAAAAGGGAAATAATATTGAAGAATTATACCAAAACATAGACCCCTTAATGGAGTTCAACCCTCCGTTTATAGATGTAACTACCTCACGTGAGGAGTATTATTACATTGAACACCCCAATGGGCTATTGGAAAAGAAAGTAACCCGTATGCGCCCTGGTACCGTGGGTATTTGCGCGGCTATTCAGCATAAATATAAGGTAGATACTGTACCACACGTGCTTTGTGGTGGTTTTTCAAAAGAAGAAACTGAGTACCTTTTGGTAGATTGCCTCTACTTGGGTATAGACAACGTAATGGCTTTGCGCGGCGATGCAATGAAAGAACAACGCTACTTTCAGCCTACTGAGGGCGGACATACTTATGCTGCCGAACTCGTTACTCAAATCATCAATTTGAACAAAGGAATTTACCTCAACGGTATTGCTGCCGACCATAAGGCTAATTTCTGTATAGGAGTGGCGGGGTATCCTGAAAAACACATTGAAGCCCCCTCACTCACCTCGGACTTGGCGCGCTTGAAAGAAAAGGTAGATGCCGGTGCCGACTATGTGGTAACACAAATGTTTTTTGACAATCAGAAGTATTTTGAGTTTGTAGAGAAAGCCAAAGAAGCGGGTATCAATGTGCCTATCATACCAGGGATTAAACCTATTGCTATTAAAAAGCACCTCAACTTGCTTTCACAAGCCTTTAAAATAGACTTCCCCGAAGAGCTCATCAAAGCAGTAGAAGCCTGCAAAAACAACGCCGATGTAAAACAAGTGGGTATAGAATGGGCTATACAGCAGAGTAAAGAACTGAAAGCTGCAGGAGCACCCGTATTGCATTACTATTCTATGGGAAAATCGGATAATATTGTGAAAGTAATATCAGAAGTATTTTAAAACAATATATCAAAGAACGAGTTGTAAAATTCTTAAGTTTTACGGTGCAAAGTTCTTATAATTTGTTTTCTTACACAAACATTTGTTCCAATATGAAATACAATTGTAAAACAGTGTCATACTAAATCACACAAATTCAGACAAGAATAAAAAAGAGCTCTTCAAAAAAGAGCTCTTTTTTATTCTTGTGACCGCAAGGGGATTCGAACCTCTATCTTCAGAACCGGAATCTGATATTCTATCCAGTTGAACTATGCAGCCTTATTAATTATTGTTATGATAACAACTTCTTTACTATTTCTGAAATGAGTTTACTATCAGTTTTACCTGCCAATTGTTTTGTAGCAACGCCCATTACCTTGCCCATATCTTTAGCTGTAGTAGCCCCTACTTGAGCAATAATAGTCTTTAAGGTTGCTTCAACCTCAGCTTCAGAGAGTTGCGCAGGCAAAAACTTCTCAATTATAGCCTTTTGTGCTAATTCAGGCTCTGCTAAGTCATTCCTACCTTGCTGAGTGTACAATGCCGCACTATCTTTGCGCTGTTTCACTAATTTTTGAAGCAGTTTTAGCTCATCAGCTTCTGTAAGTTCTTCAGCAGCTCCTGCTTCAGTTTTAGCTAATAATATAGCCGATTTGATAGCTCTTAAAGACTCTAATGCAATAGTATCTTTTGCCTTCATTGCCTCTTTCAGAGCCTCCATTACCTTAGTTTGTAAACTCATAATTCTTGGTTTTTATAATTGCAAAATTACAACAATATTTTAAAATAGCAATATTCCACCCTACTTTTTTTACTTCCAACGCAGACTCTCCATTAGTTTTTGTACATCTTTTTCAATATAACTACTTGCAGGTTGAATTGAGTCATAATTGGGTACTGCCCTAAAATAAACTGACCCAGATACAAAATGCCGCACACTATCGGTAACATAAAACTGAGATTGCGATGCGGCATCACCATAAACTTGGTAAAACATTCCGTACACACGAGTAGTATCATTGGCAAATACTGTAGAGGCAATATTATCAGCTTTGATTGTATGCTCATAAGTGAATTTTTGAGCGTCTTTTAAAAGTTTTGTAATATTTCCATCTATTTTTTTATACGTAAGATAAATAGTAGCCCGCATAGCTGGATATTCTATATTGATATCACATTTATTAGGCTCTTGTTGTAAGTGCGACAATTTATTTACCTCAAAAGTAAAGGGACAGTTAGCTTCAGTAGTAATTTTCTCATACTCTGCAGGCGCATAATCCAGTCGCAAGCCTCCTTTAGGCTTAGGTAGTGTTTCATCACTACAAGCCGTTAAGATTCCTACTATTGCAAAAAATATATAAAAATGTTTTTTCATTCCTAAAATGGGTATGAGTTCTTACTCCTTGAATTTTGCTACTTTATTTCATAGCAAAAAACCTCAGCAGCCAATGCTAAGGTCTTTTCCTCTGTTATCTACAGTTTTAAAAAGATGTATGAAAGAAAAATTATTCTGCTTTTTGTGAGGTTTCTTTTTTGTCTCCTCCTTTTTTGCAGCAAGATTTTTTATCTTTATTGCATTCTTTTTTGTCTTTGCTACAAGATTTTTTATCCTTACTGCATTCTTTTTTGTCTTTGCTGCATTCTTTTTTATCACCGTCTTTATCGCAGCTCTTTTTCACTTTTACGCCCCCATTACCATCTTGGTCAACAGAAACACACTTAGTTACGCCAGCTACACTTAAAGTAGCCGCACTTACATTACCAGCAAAAGCAAATAGTACAAATGCTACTGCCATCATTTTCAAAGCTTTCTTCATATATTTATTTTTTTATTATTTACTATCCTTATTTTTTAACTTATTATAGCACAAGCTATAGAAGCAACACTTACTTTCACATCTTCTGCATCCATTAATGCTTGATAACAACGTTCAATTGTTGATCCTGTAGTAATTACATCATCTACCAATAAAATGTGCTTAGTAGCTAATTTTTGAGGGTTTTGTATTGCAAAAATATGATCATTCTCATCATATCGCTTCCATACAAATTTGTGAGTTTGGGTAGTGCTCGCTGTCTTTTTCACCAATAAGTTATCATCAAAAACAACACCCATAGTCTCTGCAATGGCTTTACCAAGCTTAGTTACCTGATTATAACCACGTTTGTGCAGCTTTTTTGGGTGCAGAGGCACAGGTACTACCATTTCAACACCTTCAAATTGGCGACTTTGAGCAAGACGCCTGCCTAACCACAAGCCCAGCCAACGTCCTACTTGTTCCTGCCCTTCGTACTTTAACTTATGTATCAAAAGCTGTGCCAATTTATTCTTTTCAAAGAAGAATAAAGATGTAGCTGCATTTAACTCACACCTGTGTGAAAGAAGCTGCTCCAATGGGTTATGTGGCACTTGCTCAAATCCCGTTTCACAAAGCCGTTCTCTACACCCCAAGCACAGAACCTGTTCTTGCTTCTGCAATATTCTACCGCAGCCCAAACAGTATTTTACTAATAATATAGAGGTTAAATCATTCAGCATCATTTATATTCTCTTTCACTTCACCAACAACATTTACATTTAACTCAAACAACATTTTTAAGCCAATTCTATAACTCTTTTTGCAAGATACAGCCAAAAGCTTAATAATGACATTTTGCACACTCCAATCCTCCCAAATGCTCCACCGTAAGCGAATCAAGCTGCATTGTTTTGGCCAACTGGCGGTGCACCTGCTCATAGTTGGCATAATAAGGATGTTCCATATTCACCTTGCTTGTACGATGGCACTCCACACACCAACCCATTGTAAGTGGTGCTTCCTGGCGTACTACCTCCATTTTATCAACTGCCCCATGGCAAGCATCACATTTAAGTCCTGCTACTGTCACATGCTGGGAATGATTAAAATAAGTAAAATCAGGCAACTTATGAATACGTATCCATTCTACCGCCTGCTCTTTACCTGTGTACTTAAACTGCTGTTCATCCCAACCAACAGCCGTATATAACTTTTTAATTTCAGCCGTATAAAAATCTTTAGTATAGCCGTTAGCAAGATCTTCCTCACCCTCATATTCCGAAATCGTATTATGGCAACCCATACACACATTCAGCGAAGGCACCCCCGCCACAGCCGAGCTTCTTGCTGCCGAATGACAGTATTTACAATCTATTTGATTATCACCCGCATGTATTTTATGCGAAAAATGAATAGGCTGCACAGGCTCATACCCCTCATCTACACCTATTTGCATCAAATAAGAGTATAGCAGATATGTAGTAGCTAAAAAGCCAAAAACAATTATTATAGTAAGAATGATTTTCTTCAAAAGAGCTTATTTTTTCGGCAAATGTACAAAACAATTATCAATTAGCCAAGAATAATAAATAATTAACCCCTACTGCCCAATCCATCCTAAAATACTTTTTAAAGTTACCCTTCAATAGCACCAATTCCAAACTAACTTGTCCAACACTATCCAACTACCCCACCTAAAACAGACTGCCAAAATCCCCCCAACAAAAAAATAACCATTCAATCAGATGAACGAACGAATAACGAAGGATAAACGAACTATAAACGAAGGATAACTAAAATCCCCCAACATCTACCAAGCTACCAAAAAGCAATAAATCTTTTCTCCCAAAACCCAAGAAAAGTACTCCCACACCACTTCACCTTTTATCCACCAAAAAATCTTACACCCAATCCCATAAAAAAAAGGCTGTCCAAAAACTTTGTTTTCAGACAGCCTCCTTGTAAAGAGCTGTAAATAATTAGCAAGCTACTAATTAAAATTTATAACCTACACCTATTTGTACCACACGGTTTTTAAAACCTTTATTAGCCCCTTTACTAGTTATTTCAGTAAAGCCGTGAGTATACGCTGCCTCTACAAATAAGCCCATAGGGAAGTTATATTCAGCACCAAGCGCAGCACCAAAATCAAATGTTTTGTCTAAATCAATAGTAGTGCTATTGCTTCCTACTGTACCTTTAGCATTAGCAGCAAAACCTAAGTTAACACCTACTTTAGGGCGGAATCCTGCAATGTCATATTTCAGCCAGATAGGCACATTTAGCTGGTTTATAGTTGTAGATGTATCACTAACATCTGTTTTTACACTAATCCCTCCCAAAGTTGTTTCAACAGATTTTGTTTTAGCTCCTTGTGAAGAATAAGCTATACCTACTTCTGCCCAAAGTTGTTCGTTAAAGCCATATTCAATAAAAGCTCCAAAATAATAACTAGGTTTAAAACCAAAACTAGTTTTAACTACACCAGTACTAATATCACCAAAAGTAGCAAGGTTCAAGCCTCCTTTAGCACCTACTTTAAACTCTTGAGCGTTAGCCACGCCCATCATTGCTATCACCATAGCAAAAGTTGCAATAATTTTCTTCATTTTCTAATTTGAATTAAACGTTATTTTTAAGTCATCCCTACTCGTAAGCTTTTCGGGTTCCGCTGTTTCCGGTACAAAGATAAACATAATTTGCTAAATATCAATATTTTCATAAAAAAACTTTGCCAAAGACCTTTTATAGTCCTTGGCAAAGTTATATTATTCACTGCCTTTTGGCTTAAATTTTAATAGCCTAATAAGCAATTATTAATCCCACTATGCTTCCCCAGTCATTCCAAATAACGGAATCGCATGGCGGTTGTTGTTATCAACAATTTTACCATAAGCATTCTCAAATTTTTGAATGTTATCGGCAAGAGCGTTAAGTAAGCGCTTGGCATGGTCAGGAGTTAGCACTATACGGCTACGCACCTTTCCTTTAGGCATACCTGGCATAACACTTACAAAGTCAACTACAAACTCAGTCGCCGAGTGGTTAATAACAGCCAAATTAGAGTAAATGCCTTCAGCTACTTTATCGTCCAACTCAAGACTTAGTCCTTCGTTTTCACGCCCTTCGTGTATTTCTTGTAAATCTTCCATTTATCGTGATTTTTTCTTTTCAACAACTGGTGGTTCTATATCAGCCTTAGAGCCTACTATCAGCTTCTCATAACGTTTCAGACCTGTACCAGCAGGTATACGATGTCCCACAATAACATTCTCCTTCAAGCCATCAAGGAAATCAACCTTACCACTTACCGCCGCTTCATTCAATACCTTAGTAGTTTCTTGGAAAGAAGCTGCCGAGATGAATGATTTTGTTTGTAACGAAGCCCTTGTAATACCTTGCAGTACTGGCATAGCTGTAGCAGGAATAATATCACGAGCTATCACCAAATTCTTATCAGCACGTTTCAGTAATGAGTTCTCATCGCGTAGTTCACGCAAGCTCACTATCTGTCCTGCTTTTAAGTTTTCAGAGTCCCCTGCATCTTCCACTACTTTCTTACCAAATAAGCGGTCGTTTTCTTCAATAAAGTCATCTTTATGTACTAATTGTCCTTCTAAGTAAAGAGTATCTCCTGGGTCTTGAATTTCAACTTTACGCATCATCTGGCGTACAATCACCTCAAAGTGCTTATCATTAATTTTCACCCCTTGTAAGCGGTATACCTCTTGTACCTCGTTCACCAAGTACTGTTGTACTGCCGACGGACCTTTAATACGCAGAATATCATCTGGCGTTACAGAACCATCCGACAGAGGTTTACCTGCACGTACATAGTCATTTTCTTGCACCAATATTTGGCTTGATAGTTTTACTAAGTACTTGCGCTCTTCACCCAAACGAGAGGTTACAATAACTTCTTTATTACCACGTTTAATCTTACCGAATGATACCACACCATCAATTTCAGATACAATAGCAGGGTTAGAAGGGTTACGTGCTTCAAATAACTCAGTTACACGAGGCAGACCTCCAGTAATATCCCCTGCCTTAGCAGAGCTACGCGGTATTTTCACCAATACTTTACCCTCTTCTATCTTACTGTTGTTATCCACCATTATGTGAGCGCCCACAGGCAAGTTGTAAGAACGAAGTGTTTCCCCATTCTTATCTACAATTAGTAGGGTTGGTATCAGCTTCTTATTACGTGATTCTACAATTACTTTTTCTTGGAAACCTGTTTGCTCATCTATTTCTACTTGGTAAGTAACACCTTGTTCAATATCTTCATAAGCTATTTTACCTGAGAATTCCGAAATAATTACAGCGTTATAAGGATCCCATTGGAATAATAAAGCTCCTTTTTTCACCTCATCTTTATCCTTCACAAAGATATGAGCACCATAAGGAATATCGTGTGTTTGTAACACCATACGAGTAGTAGGATCTAGCACTTTTAACTCAGAAGAACGGATTACTACATCTACAGCATTACCCTCATTATCCTTGCTATTTACCACACGCAAGTCTTCTATTTCAAGAATACCATTAAAGCGAGCTTCTGTCTTATTCTCTTCTGATACGTTACCAGCAACCCCTCCCGCGTGGAAAGTACGTAGTGTAAGCTGGGTTCCTGGCTCACCAATTGATTGGGCTGCCACTACCCCTACTGCTTCACCAAGCTGTACCATGCGTCCAGTTGATAGATTACGTCCATAACATTTAGCACAGATACCATGTTTAGCTTCACAAGTAAGTGCCGAACGTACTTCTACCATATCAATAGGCGCAGCGTCTATCTTATCTACTATTTTCTCAGTAATTTCTTCACCAGCAGCTACTAACAGTTCTTCTGTAAGCGGATTGTACACATCGTGTAATGATACACGTCCTAAGATACGTTCTCCAAGGCTTTCTACCACCTCTTCATTTTTCTTAAGAGCGCGTACTTCTACTCCACGCAAGGTTCCACAATCTTCAGTATTAATAATCACATCTTGTGACACATCCACCAAACGGCGAGTAAGATAACCCGCGTCAGCAGTTTTCAAAGCCGTATCTGCCAAACCTTTACGAGCACCGTGGGTCGAGATAAAGTACTCAAGGATTGATAGCCCTTCCTTAAAGTTTGAAAGGATCGGGTTTTCAATAATCTCACCACCACCAGCATTTGATTTTTTAGGCTTAGCCATCAAACCTCGCATACCAGTAAGCTGACGTATCTGCTCTTTTGATCCACGAGCTCCAGAGTCCAACATCATATACACTGAGTTAAACCCTTGTTGGTCAGCACTAATACGTTTCATTGCCAATTCAGTAAGCTGTGCATTGGTCGATGTCCACACATCAATTACTTGGTTATAACGCTCATTATTGGTAATAAGCCCCATATTATAGTTCATCATAATACCATCAACCAAGCCATTAGCTTCAGCAATCATATCAGTCTTTTCTTGCGGAATAATAATATCTCCTAAGCTGAATGACAAACCTCCTTTAAAGGCAAAGCGGTAACCCATATTCTTAATCTTATCCAAGAAATCACCAGTTACAGGTATACTAGTAGCTTTCAAAATTCTACCAATAATATCACGTAATGATTTTTTGGTAAGTACCTCATTCACATAACCTACTTCTAATGGCACCAATTCATTAAATAGAATACGCCCTGTTGTAGTTTCTACTACGTGATAGTATACTTCTCCATTTTCATCTACATCACGCACACGTACTTTAATAAAGGCATTTAAGCTTAATTTACCTTCATTGTAAGCAATATTCACCTCTTCAGGAGAGTAAAATATAAGTCCTTCTCCTTTTATAGGATATTCAGGAGTCGATTTACGTCCTTTAGTGATATAGTAAAGCCCCAAAACCATATCCTGTGAAGGTACAGTAATAGGCGAACCATTAGCAGGGTTCAAAATATTATGTGATGCCAACATCAAAAGCTGTGCTTCCAATATAGCTTCAGGCCCCAATGGCAAGTGTACCGCCATCTGGTCACCGTCAAAGTCAGCATTGAACGCCGTACATACTAACGGGTGCAATTGGATAGCTTTCCCCTCAATAAGTTTAGGTTGGAAAGCCTGAATACCCAAACGGTGCAATGTGGGGGCACGGTTCAGTAGCACAGGGTGACCTTTAATCACATTTTCCAAAATATCCCATACTACTGGCTCTTTTTTATCAATAATCTTCTTAGCCGATTTTACAGTTTTTACTATACCGCGCTCAATAAGCTTACGGATAATAAACGGCTTATATAGTTCGGCTGCCATATTCTTAGGCAAACCACATTCGTACATCTTTAATTCAGGACCTACCACAATTACCGAACGGGCAGAGTAGTCTACACGTTTACCTAGTAAGTTCTGACGGAAACGCCCTTGCTTACCTTTCAATGAATCTGAAAGTGATTTTAACGGACGGTTAGACTCTGTTTTTACTGCCGATGATTTACGAGTATTGTCAAACAATGAATCTACCGACTCTTGTAGCATACGTTTCTCATTACGCAAAATCACATCTGGCGCTTTAATCTCCATCAAGCGTTTCAAACGGTTATTACGAATAATCACACGCCGGTAAAGGTCATTAAGGTCTGATGTAGCAAAACGTCCTCCATCCAAAGGCACTAACGGACGCAATTCAGGCGGAATAACCGGAATCACTTTCATAATCATCCACTCTGGTTTATTCTCACGATTCCTTTGCGATTCACGAAAAGCCTCCACCACTTGCAAGCGTTTTAAAGCTTCTGTCTTGCGTTGTTTTGAGCTCTCATTATTAGCTTTATGCCTTAGTTCGTACGACAAAGCATCAAGATCCAAGCGTTCCAAAAGTTCAAGCAAACACTCAGCTCCCATCTTAGCTACAAACTTATTAGGGTCCGAATCCTCTAAATACTGGTTATCAGCAGGTAGTGATTCCATAATGGCAAGATATTCCTCTTCTGCAAGGAAATCCAAATACTGTAACTCTTCACCATCAGGCCCCTTCGCTATACCCGGTTGGATAACTACATAACGCTCGTAGTAAATAATCATATCCAACTTCTTGGAAGGAAGTCCCAACAAATAGCCTATCTTGTTAGGCAATGAACGGAAATACCAAATATGGGCAATAGGTACCACCAGGTTGATATGACCAACCCTCTCACGGCGTACTTTTTTCTCGGTAACTTCCACCCCGCAACGGTCGCACACTATACCCTTGTAGCGGATACGCTTGTACTTTCCGCAGGCACATTCATAGTCCTTTACGGGCCCGAAAATACGCTCACAAAATAGCCCGTCGCGTTCAGGCTTGTGAGTACGATAGTTGATAGTTTCTGGTTTAGTTACCTCACCGCGTGAAACCGCTAAAATCGATTCAGGCGATGCCAAACCTATTGAAATCTTATCAAATTTTGGAACAGCTGTATTTTTTTCTTTTGCCATATTGTTATGGTGAGTATAAATAAGTTTATTCAGGCGCATATTAGGAGCCCTCCCAATAACGCCCAATTACAAAATATCGTGCAAAAGTACAACTATTTTTTTAATTAACAACAATTTTTTTAGAAGAATTTTTTACTGTTTTTCTTACATCCTTGAATATTAATACTTTATAACACCCAGTATCCTCCCCTAATACAACCCCAACCCCGTCCTTCCCCTCTCATAACCAACAAAAAAGCTGCCGAACTTTCGCCCAGCAGCTCCTTTGTTAATAACAATTAAAAACAGTTTGTTTCTAATTCACAAAACTATTATAAGCACTTACTAATGATTGATAAGCGCGATCTACTTGGTTGAAGCCATTCTCTTCAAATTTTTTCTTTTCTTTAGTGTCACGGATAAATTTGCGCAAAGCCCCTAAATACTCATCTGCTTCTTTATTAAGATTTTCGTAGCTAGATTTAGCTGAAGCATCTTTTACTTCTATCTTTTGGTTATTAGCCAATTGCGCTTCTATTGTTTTGTAAGTAGCTTCCAATTTATCAGCATCTACCTTATTAGCTTCCGATTGCGCCACTACTTCATCAATAAAATCACCAGCTACGGCCAATAATTTCTTAGATGACAAAATATTCTCTTTCAATGGGTGATCTTCAAGAATGATACCCTCTGCATTCTCTACAATACCTTCCATTTCATCAAAAAGCTTAGTACGTGCTTGTCTAAAAGCCTCTATTTCAACAAATGCTTTTTGTTTTAACTCAGCAAATTTAGCGCCTTTATCATCTTTAAAGTCTTCACTGTCCAAGTGTGATTTCACTTCTTGCAAAAGCTTCCTCACTTCCTGAGCATGAGTTTTAAGCTCACTGAAGTCTTTAGCTATCGCTTCCTTCTTATCGCCAAAAGCATCTGTAGGAGTCGCCTTTGATTTATCACCAAAGTCATGATACGTGTCTACTAAAATTGGTTTGTTAGCCCAATCCTTTTTCAATGCTTTTTGCACATACTCATCAGCATCCTCAAGGTAGTCTTCCCCTCGTGATATAATACCACCATTGTAGTTTTTTGATGCTTCTAACGCATCGTTATAAAAACCAATAATTTCATTAGCTTGGTCTTTGCTGCCTACTTCGCCAGCTCCACCTGCTTTTGATCCGTTTGAATTACAGCCGGTAAGGAATGCCCCTACTACAGCCAAGGCAAGAATAATTTTTCTCATTTGTATTTAAGTTAATTTGTTAAATATGCCGCAAAATTACGCTTTAATTAGTTTATTCGCAAATTTTTCAAGCATTTATTTTCAATATTCTCAAAAAAACATTACTTATCCACCCTAAAAAAACGACAGTAACTAAACTCCTTAAGCCTTTCCTCCGCCTCTATTATTCCGTTATAAAAATCATTATCTTCCAAGGTTTCCCCTCTACCTAGCTCATCTAATACCGACGGAAAATAGTTCTCCACTTTCCATAGCCAAAGATCTACATACTGAAAAGCTTCTCTGTTCAAATATGCCTCATTATCCTCATCTATGCTCACTATAGTGTTATTATAATACTCGTTAAAATCATCATAAGCATTTTTCACTGCCATAATATCCCTTTCCTTGGGGTTTACTTGTTGTTTCAATACTTCTACAAAAGCACAAGCCTTCTCTATATACGTCTTGTATACCGAGTACACTGGGTTTATAGGCAATTTATTCTCCAAAACCAACAATGCTTCGTCTGTTTTAGGACTAAGTTTCTCTAATAATTGCGCTTTGCTGTCCTTATAATTGTTATAATTTTCTATAAGCTGAGGCAATACTTCCTCCAGCGCTTCTATTTTTTGGGCGTTAGTATACTTCCCATAAACCCCTACATATTCTCCCACATACCTGCTTATAGTTGCTTTCACTACCAAAAGTTGCTTCGCACTTTCTCCCATTAAGTTACTCAACTCCTTTATAGCACCTTGTTCATCGCCAAATACATCTGGCGGTGCAAGCGCTGCTTTATCTTGTTCTAATCCGTACACAGTCGCATCCATAGCCACCTTCACCAGCTGCTTATCTTCTTCCTTCTCAGCCTCTTTAAGGTACTTTATAGCCTCCTTCACCTGTTCTATCTCCTCAGGGGTATGTGCTATGAACTTATATTCAAATTCCTTGCTAATAGTATCACACATAAGGTAATACCTCACAATTTCCAAAGCCGTTTCTTTTTCCGAATCTGGCAGCAATTCTTCAGCCACCATTTCTATACCTGTTTGCCCCTTTACTCCTTTCCAGTAAGTATTTATTAGGTACACTCCCAAAGTAATGATAGCGGCTATAATAATATGTTTTAATTTCATAAGCCTATTTTGTTAAACTAAAATATTTCTCAAGCACCAATAAGTTGCATAACTCCTCTGCCTCTTCCTTCCAAAACTGCGCTACATACCTATGCGCATTCTCCAAAATCTCCATACATTCCTTAGGCCGAGCTATATAATAGCGCAATTGTTCCTCCAAGTCGCTATAGTCCGCAGCTATTTCTATGTAATGCACGCCTCCTTTCAAAGTCCCTTCCATAAACCACGTCTCTATCGTTGGCTTCGGCATCACAGCTACCGAATTTGAGCTCATCACCCACTTCAAGTTCGATGCCACATCATTCCCCTGCAAACTCAGGATAAACTTGTAATCCAAATGCTCCTTCATACTGGTCTTCTCAGTAAGCCACTCGGGTTTACTAAGCCCATTCTTATCCACACTCCCCAAATTACATAGCGGGTTACCAAAATGTTTATTGTAAAAATCAAACCTATGGTCTTGGTATATCGCCCCTCGCCCTATCATCATATCTTTTTTTTGGTCGAAAGGCTTATCCCCCTCTATCCTAATAAAATGACGCGGCTTATCCAGCTTCAGCAATACCGAATTCTCATTATCATCACTTATCGGTCTACTTTTCACTACCGACGGAGTTTCTGGCACGTGTATCACATCCCCAAAAACAAAATCTATAGCCTGTTCAGGGTTCCAAAACCTCGCATACTCGTATGTCTCAAAATAATACGTCTTTGGCGATTTTGGCGTCTTCAAATCCCCCACCCGTGTATTACCTGTAACCAATTTTTCAGCCCTCAGCTTGCAGTAATAATCCACTCGTTTTTGTAGTTCCTCCAGCTCACCAGCCGAGATTTTCGCCTTCAGCCTTTCTATTTCTCGCTCATAACCTCCCCTTTTGCCCAAAGCAATAAGAGCATAATTATAAAGGTAGAACCACAATTTATTTTGTTTGATAACTCTCATCTTTCTGTAATTTGCTGCAAATGTAACAATAATTCTCCAAACAGAAAAATTCTCTGCTCAAGTCTTTCTCCTCCCTCCCCTCCCACTCTTACCTCTTATCTCTTATCTTTTACCTAAAATGCATCTATTTCTCATTTTCATTGCCAATCTTTCAACAATATCTCTCCTCACTCTATTCCCTATCTCCTAACTCCTTTCCCCTAATAATCAACCTATTACACCCCCACCCTCTTACCTCTTATCTCTTATCTTTTACCTACTTTAAACGAACCTATAACGAACTATAAACGAACTATAAACGAAGGATAAACACTACACTACTGATTTACAGCCCTTTCAACCCCAACCCCCTACCTTTGCATAATCCGCAACAAAATCCCCAAAACATTGCATTTTTCTCATTCCCCCTACCCCCTATCTCCTACACCCTATCTCCTATTTATTAAAAATTTACTACCTTTGCCAAAAATAATAACTAATTATTCAAAACAATGATACACTACATAAAAGCAGATGCAACCCTACCTCAAGCCCAAGGTAATATCATTATCACTCACATTTGCAATGATATAGGAGCGTGGGGCAAAGGCTTCGTATTGGCAATCTCCAAACGCTGGAAAGACCCCGAAAAACAATACAAACAATGGTACAAACAAGGTGATAATTTCTCCCTCGGAGCCGTACAATTCGTTCAGGTCGAAGAAAACCTATGGGTCGCCAATATCATTGGCCAACACCGCATATATAAGGACGAAAACGGCAATCCCCCTATCCGCTATGATGCTGTCGAAAAAGCACTACTACAAATAGCCCAGTTCGCTCTCAGCACAAACGCCAAAGTACAAATGCCCCGCATAGGCTGCGGATTGGCAGGAGGCTCTTGGGATAAAATAGAAAGCATTATAGAGCGTACCCTCCTAAATAACAATATCGAAGTATTTGTCTGCGATTTGTAATACCCCCTCCCCTTACTTCAAAAAAAATAGCCAATGCACCCTCAAGTGCATTGGCTCTTCTTATAATGTTTTATTGTTACACTAACTAAAAGGTACTATCATCAAATAAAAATTCAAATACTGCCCCAGCAAGATAAATATTGCCGCCCCAAAAAGTACCAACTTATTGCGCTTTCCTCCCGATGATAGCAGCATAAAAAACGGCAACACAAAGCTCAATACCAACATCGTAATTACTACACTCCCATCTACTCTTGCCAACAGAAATTCGTAATACAACTTCTCTTCAGGAATATTAGCATACCATATCAGCATATATTGCGAAAACCATAAGTACGCCCAAAAAATAGAAAACCCAAAAAGGTATTTACCCAAATCGTGATAGTGTTGCCGCTTGCTAAAAAGCGTCACCAGTGCCACCCCCGATAGCAAGAAGCTACCAAGCACCTGCCACCCAAAAAGGGTGCTTTGCCAATCGTTAATACTCGGGAACCAATCCCACGCCATAGGGGTTTCTGTCAAAAAGAAAAGCACCAAAAAAAGCACATTATATTTAAACGACGAATAGCGGTACAAGCACCACACCGCCATATACCCTACCGACTGCAAGCCCAAATAAAGATTTGTATTCAAGGCATAAAAACAACATAACCCCAAAAGCACCACCCACAAAGGGGCTGTAATGCGCTGCATAGTAGGGTACAAATCGTTCACCCATTCAGCCTTAGTCACTTTGTTAATAGCGTAGAACACTAGCACCCCTACCAGCGTAAGGGCTACAAATAATACTACCGAATATATAATACTTAGTTCCTCCATTGCCTCCTACTTCCTATTTATTAGCTCCTTCACATACATTACCACCTCCCAGCGCTCTTTATCGCTCAACTGGTTCGCAAAAGAGCCCATTGTATTCCTACCGTAGTACAGCACGTGGTAAATACTACCTTCTGTAAGCTCTCTGCTTGCGTAATTAGGCACCCCCAGTATTTTCTCCCTTTGTACCAATATCCCTTTACCATCTCCTTTCTCCCCGTGGCACAAAGCGCAATACACATCATAGAGTTCCTTACCTTTGGCTATATACTGGGCTTGCTGTAAGCTATCCGTTACCAAGGGGTTATGTAACCCCATTTTAGCCTGCTCATACCCCTCTTGTGTGTTTTTATATTTATAAGGCAAAGCGCCACGCTTCACAGTGTTTTCTGGGGGGGTAAGTGGTGCCACCTCGTAGGTTCTATATGCCGCACTCTCATACATATCAGGGGCAAATACCACATTGCGCTCTTGCTTGTTACGGCAAGAGGTCAAAAGCAACAGTACACATACGGCCAAAAGCCTTAGCTTATTTTTTATATGAATATTCTTAACGCTCATTCTTCATCTCTATTACAAACTTATCATCACTACTGCTCTTCACAGGGTTCGAAGCCTTTTTAAAAGGATACAACCTACTGCGGAAGAAGAAAGTCAGCACCAACAAATGCGCTGCAAAATACACTACTAATTCAAATATCACAGGCACAAACGAGGGCAAATTATCCCAAAATGTAGCATTCGGTTTCCCTCCAAAGTTCTGAGGCCAGTCCTTAATCATTGTAAAGTAAGTAAGCCAGCAGCCAAAAGCAAAACCTATAAGCCCATATACAAAAGTAGCCCTGCCCAGTCTTGTGCGTTTCAGTCCCAATGCCTCATCTAATCCGTGTACCGCAAAGGGGGTATACACCTCCGCAATCGTTCTGTTCTCTGCTCTCAGTTCTTTTATTTTTTGCAGAAGAGCCTCAGCCGAGTTCACTACAATAGTGTCATTCTTTGCGCTGTTATCTATTACTTCGGGCGTATCATTAGCCGCTACTACCTGCCCTTTTACTTCTGCTTGTGCTATCATCGGGATACTCCTTGCGTATAACAAAAACAACACAAAAAAGAAGCCCAAAGTACCTACAAATATGCCTATATCTACCCACGTGGGGCTAAACATACTCCACGACGAGGCCAAGTAATCTCTATGTAACGAAGTAACTATAATCACAAACCGCTCAAACCACATCCCCACACACACCACCAAGGCTATAAATACCGAAAAGGATATACTCCGCCTTAGCTTCTTTATCCATAACAGTTGCGGGAACAGCACATTGCAAGCCATCATTATCCAAAATGCCCAAGCATAAGGCCCTGTAGCTCTATTTATAAAAACATATTTTTCATATTCCGAATGGGAGCGAAAAGCCATCACTATCTCTGTCAGATAAGCCACAGCCACTATACTACCCGCCACCAGCATTACCGTATTCATCAGGTCAATATGTTTCAGGGTAATATAGTCTTCCAGCCTACATACTTTACGCATAATAATCAGCAGTAAGCTCACCATAGCAAACCCCGAGAAGATAGCCCCAGCCACAAAATAAGGCGGGAAAATAGTGGTATGCCACCCAGCAATAACCGAAGTCGCAAAGTCAAATGAAACTATCGTATGCACCGATACTACCAAAGGAGTCGCTATACCTGCCAATAGGAGCATTGTCTCTTCCATACGTTGCCAGTCCTTAGCCTTACCACTCCAGCCAAAACTAAGTAATCCGTATATTTTCTTCTGAAAAGGCTTTATGGCTCGGTCTCTAAGCATTGCTAAGTCGGGCAGCAGTCCTACCCACCAAAACACCAGCGATACCGAAAAGTAGGTTGCTATAGCAAATACATCCCATAATAACGCCGAATTGAAGTTATCCCATAACGAGCCATATTGGTTAGGTATAGGTAGCGTAAAATGCAGTAGCCACGGTCTCCCCATATGAAGAATAGGAAAAAGCCCCGCCTGAATTACAGCAAAAATAGTCATTGCCTCAGCCGAGCGGTTAATAGCCACCCGCCACTGCTGCCTAAAAAGCAATAACACCGCCGATATAAGAGTGCCTGCGTGCCCTATACCTATCCACCACACAAAGTTGGTAATATCCCACGCCCAGCCTACTGTTTTATTTAATCCCCACGCTCCTATACCGTCACGCAAGGTTACCCATATAGCCCATCCGCCCCATAAGGCAGCAAGTAGGGCTACCGCAAAGGCTATCCACCACGCCTTATTAGCCCTTCCTTCTATAGGGCGTGCTATATCGTCACTAATAGTATGATAGTTCTTATTTACCATTTTTCTTCTTTTCAGCCGAAATGCTATACTTTATTCCTTTGGGGGTATCATTGCCCTCAGGGGTTACTACTACACAGGTAAACTGCCACTTCACCAAGCGTATTTCAGGGATGTTAAAAGCTCCTACAGGTAGCTTTAGCAGTAATTTATTCCAGCCCTTATTTAAGGTGATAGGCAAAGGTTTCCTAACTTCAAAATTCTCATTAGTAAGTGGTATCTCGTTAGATAGTTCTGTGTGTTGTGATTCCCATTGTGGGGGTGCAAGTTCCTGCCCATTCAGCCATAGCTTGCTTTCTTTATAGTCCCATTTGCCTTGTCTGGGTGGCAAGTCCCTCTCCGATCTACTATAGTTCTGAAAACTCACCCATAAGCCTGCCTTCTGTTTCTTCCTCGAGTATACGTAAGTATAAGCATAAGCCGTATGATTAGGCTCCGGATTGGTATAAAAGGCGGGCACTAGTTTACCCCACGTATGGCGTAAGTAAATGCCAGCTCCTATAGCTTTGCGTGTGCTATAGGTTTTCCCTTCATAGGTATATTCTTCTTTAAGTGCTTCTTCTGGCGGAAATACTTTCGCCAAATTGCCGTTATTAGGAAAAGCATCAGTAATATTCCACTCTACTGCAGTTTGGGGTACGTAAGCAAAAGGTTCACCTACAAAGTTATGTTCTTTATGCCAACACATACGGCGTTCAAAATCTGCAAAGTCTTTAAACACGGGGTCATTAGTATCTATAGGGAGCATTGTTCCTTTCCCATCAAAATATTCTGTACCTCCTCCCATCCAAGAGCGTTCTGCCAAAGCAAGCATAGCAGGATAGAAGTTATTCTGCAATATATTTTCTCTTTCATTGGGTATATAGCGGTCATTCCAAAGCGCCACAATAGCCCCCGCGTGGTCAGTATCTCCTTGGGCTACATTCAGTATCCTACTGTTGTAAAGGGCTACCAAGTCTGCAAAAGTATCAAAGTGGTTTATATAGTGGTAACGACTGTCTATAGCCGGAATGCCCTTTTGCGCTTTGCCTCTATAACTCCACAGTTGGGTCATATCTATCTCTCCTTCTTTGTAGTGCCAGCCTGGGTTCCATGAAATCACCTTTTTACCCTTAGCTCGTATATAGGCTACCATTTCAGGTACAAAAGCTGGGTTGGTAAATGCCACTTCATCTGTACCTATATGAATATAAGGCACTTCAAAAGTTTCCACTACCTCATCCAATATCTCTTTAAGTATCTTTATTCCTTGCGGGCTCTGCATATCAGTACCAAAAGCCTTTTCAAAAGCCCTACTGTGTCCTGGCATATCTATTTCAGGTATCAGCAGCATATTATGTGCTTTGCAATAAGCTACTAACTCTTTTGCTTCTTCCAAAGTATAGTACTTCTCTGGTAATCGCTCATAAGTATTACCGCTATTTAGCTGCGGGAAGCGTATGCTCTGCAATCGCCAACCTTGGTTTTCTGTAAGGTGCCAATGAAAAACATTTATTTTATACTGTGATAGCAGGGCTATTTCTTTCTTCAGTTCTTCTACCGAAATATAGCTACGTCCTGTATCGTGCATAAAGCCTCTTATCCTAAAAGCAGGATAATCTATAATAGTACACCCCTCATAATAGCTTTTCTTCCCTTTAGTTACTACCAGCTGTTTGAGAGTTTGTTTTGCCCAATAAACGCCTTTTTCAGTAGTTGCCTTAATAGAAACTCCTTTTTTGGTAACTTCCAGCGTATAGGCTTCCTCTTTATTGATAGGCACTTGTGGCAAGTCATCTACTATTTTTATACTCACCGATAAAGCTGCCTCATCCTGTGGTACTTCATAACGTTCACCATTAGGTTTTACTTGTTGGGGTTTAGGTAGCAAATCGCCTATACCAGCGTAAACACTAGTGGTTACAAAGCTTAAAAGGAATAATAGCTGTTTCATAATTCTTCTGTTTTATTCACTACTTTCGCCTGATACACCACATTAGGTTGCGTGCCCAACTGTTCCAAAAGGTGGTACATACGCTCACTTGCTGTAAGTTGCTCTATTTCACTGTTCTCCTCATTAGCATCTCCAAACCTAATAGCTCCTGTACTACACGCTGCTGCACAAGCCGTCACATTATTAAACTCTCCTGGTGCTACTGCCCGCCCTTCTTTCTTAGCTTTCAGTATCACTGCTTGGGTGTTTTGTATGCAGAGGGAACATTTCTCCATCACTCCTCGTGAGCGCACAGTAATATCAGGATTTAACACCATCCGGCCTAAATCATTATTCATATTGTAATTAAAAGCCTCGTTTTCACTATACTGAAACCAATTAAAACGCCGTACTTTATATGGGCAGTTATTGGCACAATACCTGGTACCTACACAGCGGTTGTAAGCCATCTGGTTCTGCCCCTGCGCTCCATGTACGGTAGCTCCTACAGGGCATACTGTCTCACAAGGGGCTTCCTCACAATGCTGACACATTACAGGCTGAAAGTTAGCCGTATTGCGCTTTGTTTCATAGCGATCTATCCTAATCCAATGCATATCACGCTGCCTGCGTACTTCTTCTTTCCCTACCACTGGCACATTGTTCTCCGCATGGCAAGCTATCACACAAGCAGCACAACCTATACATGCATTCAGGTCTATTGATAGTTTAAAGTGATGTAATCGTTTTGTATCTTTAGCTTTTATCACAGAAGGGGCAAGTTGCATATATTCACTCACCGAAAGCTCTTTAAGCACATTATCACGCCCTGCCAAGTTGTTTTGCAGCTGCACACACGCAAAGCTATGGTTGCCCGCAGCTTTTTCTATCGTTACTTCTTGTTCTTTTTCAAAATCGATATATAGTGGGTAAGCATTCACCCCTGTTTGCATCTCTACTTGTATACCTGCTTTTCTCCCATACCCTAAGGCTAGTGCCACACTGCCTTGTGCTTGCTGGGGCAGTATATATACAGGCACTATAAGCTCTTTATCTGCTACTTTTATTTTAGCCAAATCTCCCTCAAGTGCTCCTGCTGCTGTATGTTTGTTTTTAATACCCAAAGCCTCTGCATCTGCAGGGTGCATACACAGGTAGTTATCCCAAGTGGCTCGGGTCAGTGGGTCTGGCAGTTCTTGCAGCCAAGGGTTATTTGCCTGTTGCCCATCTCCCAAAGCTGTACTGGTATACAAAGTCAATTCAAAAGCAACTGATTTCATTTCCAAAAGATACGCCACCGATATTTCCACATCCTCTCTCTTACCCTCTCTATCCACAAACGGAGTTTTTTCTCTCACCAATGTTCCATCGTGCAAGGCTTGCTCCCAAGGGGTCTCTCCTAAAATATGCTGCTCCCAATGCGCCCTGATAAAATCATAGTAACTCTCACTACGTCCCAACCATTGCAAAAAGCAGTCCTGCCATTGCCGTGTGTTAAATAACGCTCGTATACAAGGTTGCATCAGCCCGTAATGCCCCCACCTGAACTCTACATCACCCCAAGCCTCCAAGTAATGGGGCTGAGGCGCCAAGTAAGTTACCTCTCCCGATGTCTCATCTGCTCTCATCGCAAACGATACCGAAAATGGCACTTTCTTAAGCCCTTCAGCAAAAACCCTTGCATTTGGCAAACTGTAAATAGGATTCAGATTATTGATAAAAAGCACCCCTACCCTACCCTCATTCATAGCAGCAAGCAACTGTAAGAAGTCTTTCACATTCCCTCTACGTGTCAATACAGGTGTTTCAGGATGAAAAGCAGCACTTTTAAGATATTCATTAAGGTCGAAAGCAATATATTGTGCTTCTTTTTTATCTATACCCGTTACTATCACGGTTTCACTACCTGCTTTCCGCACTTCTGCGGCTATTTTCTGTAGCTTTTCTGTCAATGTAACAGGTAATTTCTCTGTATTATCAGGCGTTTTCCCCTTCACATAGCTATAAAAATAAGCAAAAGCTACTTTTAGCTGTACAGGTGTAAGGGCTATGCGCTCATCAGCATTGGCTCCCGTAATACTTAAGTTGGCTTCTAGCTGTATATGCCTTGCCATTCCTGTTTCTTTACTCGGAATACGTCCTTTGGCATACCCTGCCTCATAGCCTCCTCCGTTCCAGTCTCCCAAAAAGTCCGCCCCAAATGATACTATAAGCCTTGCTCTACCAAAATCGTAATCAGGCATCCCCCACTTGCCATAACGCAATGAAAATGCTTCCAAAATCGCCCCTTCCGATACCGTATCGTATTCCACCAACCTAAAAGTAGGATACCGCTGTTTCAGCAGCTCCACCAATGCATACGCCGAGGGGCTTGCCAATGTCTGACTTAGCAACACTATCTCCTTCCCCTCTGCCGAAGCCTTTTCAAGGGCTGCTATTGTTTGTGTATCAATCGTATTCCAATCTGCTTCTTTAGCTCTATTATTGTCATAAAGACTCAGTACCGAAGCCAAAACCCTTGCATTTACCGCCGCTCCTGCTTGGGCTTCTGGGTTGCGTAATACCCCTATGGGCCTTCCCTCACGCGTCTTAACCAGCACACTAGCAAAGTCAAACCCATCTGCTATACAAGTAGCATAATAGTTCGCCTCACCTGGTACCACCTCTTCAGGCTGTACAAGGTACGGAATTGCCTTATGCACTGGCGCCTCACAACCTGCCAAGGCTGCCGCAGCAGTACTAAAACCTACATATTTTAAAAAATCACGCCTCGATACCATTTCACTTATTCTTATTATGTCCGAAAAATCTCACCCCAAATATCCTCCCATAACCCTACATCATCCCTCTTTTCTCAACAATTATATTGCCGGCAAAGATACAAATAATTTACCAATTAGCCAATTTGTCAAATAACTTCCCCTCCCTCCCCACACCCTCTTCTCCCTTCCTTCTTTTTTCTGTACTTTCTCCTCCTCCCCTCTTTTCCCTACTCTATCCCCTATCTCCTAACCCCTCCCCCCTTCATTGCGAATAATGCAAAAACCACCCACCCCCACACTATCCCCTATCTCCTAACTCCTCCCCCCTAATAATCAGCTCACTACCCCCCCACTCTCTTACCTCCTATCTCTTATCTTTTACCTACTTTAAACGAACGAATAACGAACTATAAACGAACTATAAACGAAGTATAAGCCTTACCTCATTGATTCTCAAGTATTTCAACCCCCAACCCTCCCTTTGCCAAATTCACAACAAAATCCCCAAAACCTCACATTATTCTCACCCTTTTCCCCTTTCCTCCCCATTTTTATCAATCACCAATTCTCAATCCCATCCCCTCTCTCTTACCTCTTATCTCCTTCACCTAATCTCCATTTTTCAGCTTAAACACCAAACCATCAGCCTCATAAGCACCACTCAGCCCACCCCAATAAGTAAGCAAATTACATTCCCAAATAAAAAAACAGGGACCAAAAATAGGAATCCCTATTTTTAGTCCCTGTTATAATAAAAAACACTGAAAAAAAACAATGCTATTTGTGGAGTCGGAGAGAATCGAACTCTCGTCCAAATAAGCCATTAAAAAGCTTTCTACATACTTAGTTCCTGTTTAGTTTTCATCATAAAGCTGACCAAGAACCGCCCACTTTATGCCTATCCTCTTAAAACTACGAGCTTTTAGCAGAGGCAAACCGCCAGCTCAATGTTGACTTTTATGGTGCCTCTTTACGAACCGCCGTCAACAAGGGCTTTTCAGAGACATCTCGCTTCCTTACCCTGTAAGGACTTAGCCAGAGTCGTACTAAAACTTCAGACTAGGCAGCAAGAGCGTAGTTATTCTCGCCATTTAAAATTTTGAAATAGATTTTAACGAGCATTCATTTCACAGCTCGGTATGCTTACTTCTCAATGCTACTTACTGTCAAAACCAGTCGACCCCAAATAGTATTTCTTTCAAAATTGCGGCAAAAATACAAATAATTTGTTATTTAACAACTAATTGCCAACAAATTTAACACTTTCACCTATTTTTATCAACTTTGCCAAAGCCTAAACTTTGGCAAAGCCAATTTTATTCTAAAACTCAAAGTCAGGAGCCTTTTGCGCACCAGCATCAGCTTGGTAATACGCTACCTCGGTAAATCCAAACGCCCCTGCAAATAAATTCTTCGGGAACGATAAGATACTAGCATTATAATCCTTAGCCGTATCATTATAGCGTTTGCGTTCTACCGCTATCCTGTTCTCACACCCCGAAATCTCTGTTTGTAACATCATAAAGTTCTCATTAGCCTTCAGGTCAGGATAAGCCTCAGTAATCATCATCAGTCTACCAAGGGCTTGTGATAGTTCTCCTTGTGCCTGTGCCATTTTAGCCATCGATTCCGCATCAAGTTTATTCGGGTCTACCGTAATTTGAGTAGCCTTAGCCCTTGCAGCCACTACCTTTTCCAAAGTTTCACTCTCGTGTTTAGCATACCCTTTTACAGTTTTCACAAGTGATAAGATAAGGTCTGTACGGCGTTGTAATTGCACTTCTATCTGCGACCATTTAGCCTTCACTTCTTGTTTTTGTTTTACCAAACCGTTGTACATCGTTACAAGGTA
The DNA here is from genome assembly GCF_002999135.1 of Capnocytophaga sp. oral taxon 878. Lineage (NCBI taxonomy): Bacteria > Pseudomonadati > Bacteroidota > Flavobacteriia > Flavobacteriales > Flavobacteriaceae > Capnocytophaga > Capnocytophaga sp. oral taxon 878. Next base: position 2,877,145 of record NZ_CP027229.1, on the reverse strand, counting down.
GAACCCAATAACCACAGCTATTCCAATGTAAATCCAACTCTTTTTCATAGTCCAATACTATATTCTAATTTATTAATAATTCTTTTATTTGTTCACAATTTGCTTATTTGTTTATTTGCTTATTTGCAATTCAGCAGTTCATTTATTTCACTCATCCAGTAATCTGCCTATCTTAAAACCTACTCGACGAGCCTCCTCCGCCGCTACTTCCGCCGCCCCATGAACCTCCTGAGATACCTCCACCCCATGAACTCCGTGAGCCCGAGAACAGAGCGCCCCCTATAGCACCTCCTCCATTGTTATAAGTTGTTTTTTCAGTCTCTTTATGCTCATGGCCACAGTTCTTACACTTAAAAAAGTAAGTAGTAAGCAAGTAATTCTTCTTAGTTTCTTTTTCTTCGCGTACTAATGTAGTAGTATTTACTGCACCACAATGTTCACAATTAATATCCTCCTCTATTTGCTTGCGCAAGCGCTTGCTTTGCTTTGCCCAACCTATAAACATTGGGGTAAAAAATATTGCTATAGGAGCAAATAGTACCATTAGGAGTAAGCATCCTGGCTTAAAACCAGCCTTATCTATCTCTACAAATTTAGCATAGCCATTTTTGCTACTATTAGTACGAATACGCTCTAAGCTCGCCCGCCATTGCTTTCCTCCCCACACATTCACAAATCCTGCAAATCCCAATAGCCCCAAAAATACCATCCAGCCCAATTGCTCACTCTCCTTTTGCTCTTGCTCGTATAAAGCTTTCACTTCCGAGCTATCGTTCATCACCCTTTGTATCTCCTCTACACCAGCAATAAGCCCCCCACCATAATCGCCCGTTTTCATTAGCGGAATCATAACTCGGGTTTGTATCATCTTACAAAGCCCATCAGGCAAACTCCCCTCTAAACCATACCCTACTTCAAAAGTAATCTCCCTTTGTCTCTTTTCAGTAATCAGTAATACCAATAGCCCATTATCCTTCCCTTTCTCACCCAATCCCCAATAGTTAAATAATTCGTGGGCAAACTCACGTGCATCTACATAATCATTAGTAATAAGAGGCAAAACCACCACAGCAAGCTCCACTCCAGTATCCGAGCGTATCCCTGCAGCAATAGCATTAAGCCGTGCCTTTGCCTCCCCCGATAGCACCCCTTCTGGGTCGGTAGTATAAGCTGTACCATCCTCTAACTGCACATTAGGCACAGTTTTAACAGTATAAGCAGTAGGCTGAAATAGCTCACCTTCATACTGTCCATAAGCTTGCAACCAGGTAAAACATAAAAATAGTAGTGTTGTTATAAAGTTTTTTATTGTCATAATAGCCTACTCCAATCATAATTTCGGGACAAAAATACAAAACAATTTTAAAATAGCAACTACCACCAAAGTTTTTTCGCCTCACCACCCCCGACAATTAAAAATTGATAACCAACACCTAAAAATCAGAAAGCCCCAACCCCAAAAAAACTATCTCAAAAACTCAGCCTATCTTGAACGAACGAATAACGAAGGATAAACGAACTATAAACGAAGGATAGTTACCCCTCCCCTCTCCCAATCCTACTCCTTACTTTTGCTTTTAACACAAAAAAAAGAGATCACCAAAATCCCTTCGGCAATCTCTCTGAATTTAATAATAAAAAAGAAAACTTAAAAATAAAAATTATGAAAAAAACTTTTTGTTTACGCTTTTGCTTTTTTACCCACAATTTATGGTTAGGTGGTCTATGAAAAAGTCGCTATCTTCTTTCTCTTTTTGACGCTGCAAAGGTACGTTAAAATTTTTAACTACCAAATTTTTTTTAAAAAATATGCAAAAAAATTATTGATATTCCTAAAAAATATGCTTTTTCTTATTGAAAATAATATATTTATCCGCTAATTATATCAATTTTTTATATTGAAAAAACCCGATTTTAATACATAAAATCTAAACAAAATGTTAAAATACAAATAAAACAAAAAAGTGTGTTAAAATTATTTTTAACCACACTTTTTTATCTCTGTTTCTTAAATTTTCTATTATTTTACTCCATGCATCAGCTTTCTCACAAACGGATTGATCAGAATAATCAGCACTCCTGCCACTCCTGGCACTACAGTAAATATCAAAAAGAAAGTCGTTAAGCTGTATTCTTTAGTAATATTTTCTATCTGTCCACCTACTACTGCAGCCAGCTTATGCCCTATGGCCACAGCCAAATACCACACCCCAAACATAAAGGCTATCATCCTACCTGGCACCAATTTCGATACGTATGAAAGCCCCACCGGCGACAAGCATAATTCTCCCATAGTGTTAAACATATAAGCAAAAACAAGCCATAACATACTTACTTTCACCCCTTCAACAGCTCCGTATGAGCCTAAAGCTAGCAAACCAAATCCTACCGATAACATCAGCAATCCTATACCATACTTAGCTGCAGCCGGCGGATTGTATTTACTATCCCACCACCTAGAAAACAAACTAGCCAATGCAATAATAAAAAACGAATTAAGTATCGAAAACCATGACACTGTTGCTTCTACCCAGTTAGCTCTCACTTCTTTCACTTGGGCAGGTATCAGCCCATTATCAGTTTGTAGTTCCTTACCTCGTGCTATTGCCCATTGCTCCTTTTCAGCATTAACATAACCAAAAGAGGTATGTTGTTTGTTTTTGCTCAACAGCTTAATAGCAGCACCTTCTTTTAAAGGCATATCCACTACTCCTATAATTGTAGTTTGAGGCACCACCTTTACCCCTTCAGGTAATTGTTGAGTTTCAGTAATAGGCACATATTCCACTTTGCCATTAGCATTAGTTACTTCATAAGCTTGATACGTTACCTCATAAGCTATAGTTTTAAAGTCTCTGTTTAACATCCAAAGAGCAATACCCCACACCAAGCTAAAACAAGTAAGTAACATCACTATAGCAGGCAATATTTTCTTATAAGTCCTCTTCACAAGAAGGAACAATACATAACTAATTAACAATAGCGGAATAATAGTAAGCAGCGCATTGAAGATATTATAAGCCACTGCCCAGCTTCCGTGCAGCTCACGGGTCACATTATCACGTGCAAATATAATAAGTGACGAAGCTCCTTGCTCAAATGAAAGCCAGAAGAATATCACAAAAAAAGCAAAAATAGCCACCGTTAGCATCCTATCACGTACCACACGAGTATAGCGCATAATTCGAGAACCTATAAGGTAGAAAAAAGCCAACAAACCTACTATCACAACCACATATTGTCCTTTTAGCATAGGTACAGAAGCCCACGCAAAAAGATCTATACCCCATATTTTAGAAAGAGGGTCATTCAGCGCATAGCCTATACCTATCACCGCCGATAGGGCTACAAGCACCTTATCTACCACAGTAAACGGATTTAGCTTCTCCTCTTCATTAGCAGCCTTTACTTCTTGCTTGCTTATCTCTACTTGTTTTTGTGGTCTAAGCCCAATATTCCCAAAAAGAGATTTAGCAAACCAGAACTGTATAGTCCCCAGCAGCATAAAAATACCTGCCAAACCAAAGCCCCAGCTCCAGCCAATACGTTCTGCCAAATAACCACAAAGCATCATACCAAAAAAAGCCCCCGAGTTCACTCCCATATAAAAAATAGTATAGGCAGCATCTTTCTTCTGTGGCAAATCCTTGTACATCTCAGATACAAACGACACCATATTAGGCTTGAAAAACCCCGTACCTATCACCAATAGCGCCAATCCTAAATACAATGAAAACTCCGTCTCAAATGCCATCGATACGTGCCCCAAAGTAATAATAACAGCTCCTATAATTACTGCCCAGCGGTAACCAGTATATTTATCAGCTATCATCCCTCCCAAAATAGGAGTTAGATATAATAACATCACATAAGTACCAAATAGGGCTGTAGCATTCTCTGCACTCCATTGCCATCCAGGGTTATACCCTATCAAGGTCATTGTTAAAAAGTTTATGAGCAGTACTCGCATCCCATAGAAAGAGAAGCGCTCCCACATCTCAGTAAAAAAGAGTACAAATAGTCCTGCTGGGTGCCCCAATACCTGAGCATTAAAAATAGATTTGTTTTCCATCAGTGTCTGTTATTAGTGTTTTAGATTATTAATTAAAGAGGTTCCAGCTTATCCCCAACCTAATGATAAAATCACGATATGGTTGTCGTGGCGCCGAATAATAATGATAAGGATTAGGCAGTGGCATCCATGAAATACCACTTAATGGCACATGCCATTGCTCCAATGAAAAGAAAATACGCATTGTCCTCACTTTCGCATTCAAAAAGAAATCAATAGTAGGAAAGTTCCCTATCTTTTCACTGTTCTGCACTGCAAACTCTCCCAACAAAGGATTATAGCTATTAGCATAATAGTTCGTGAAATAATTCACCCCTATACCCGTTTGCAGTATCATCGCTTTTTCAAACAACGGACTCTTAAAATAAAAACTATTTCGGGTGATAAAAGCCGGCACATTCAGTATATTATCTTGCTGTACTACCTGTTGGTACATCAGCGTATTATCTAGCCCCCACTTACCAAAGGTAAACTCTTTTTGCACTTTCAGCTGCAAATACTGTATATTACCACCATACTGCTCAGGGGTAGCTTTTCCTAAGGTTTGTTCCCGAAAATAGGTATAGTTATTCAAGTTGCTCACAGCCAAATAAGCATTACCCCATTGGGTTTGTAAGTCCGCATAAAGCGTCTGAGTATTCTCTTTGTCAAAAGCAGTGTAATTATCCCAATTAAACAGCAAGTAATCACTCTGGTATAGCAAATAGTTGAAGTTAGGCATTTGTGAGTATAAGGCAGCCCCCGCTGTAAGCCTATTGCGCTCATCCAAAGCATATTGCAGTTTCCCTTTTAGCTTAGTTCCTGTCATATTACCTATAAGTGTCTGCTCCCCTTCAGCCGTAATGGTAAGCCCTCCTATCTTTTTATGCCATTCTGCTCCTATACTAAAATCAGTGTTTTTAATCTGATGCCGCTGTAACACCCCCGATATGTAATAAGCATTCCTAAAATAATAATTGTAGAAATAAGCATTACCAAACAAAAAAGTACGCCCCAAGTAAGGCAATTCCAGCTCAGCACCTACCCTATTGGTCATCGTATGCAACCGCATTTTATCACTTATATTAGTACTCACATAAGGCCGTCCAAAATAAGATTCATTTGCAGTAGCTTGCGAAAATGAATACTGCTCACTTTCATACATAAATAAGTGCCTAAAACGTATCTGTTTGTAAGAAGCAAGTGAATCACGGTTACGCAAGAAAGCATAATCATGTTGCAAAAAATAACGCTTACTCTCACGCTTATTTTCAGCATCCAATAGCTGCATATCTACCAAAGCCCTATTTTTAAACTCACTCGCTCCACTTTCAAATTGCGCAGGGGTAACCATACCCCCATTCTCATCACTATCAATATCATGATTAGCAAAATGCGAAAATACAGTGTATTTCTTATTAGCCGACACGTATGAAAAACCCGCCCTAAAATTACCATTACTCACCAAAGCACGCTGGTACTTCCCCAACGAGCGCAACCCGCGGTAAGCTATAAATATATTCAAATTAGGCTGCAAGTTAGCCGAAAATAACACATCCAAATTCTGCCCCTGCTCCACCCCCGTTTTATATGTAAACTGAGTGATAGGAGTAGGCAAATAGTAATACTTCACCTCCTCAGCACTAAGGTACAACTGCCTCTTGGCCATAGCCCCCATCTGCGGCAAATAACTGCGCTGCGTAAAATCATAAGCCAACGAGTTATAAGGTTGCCCCATATTAGCAAAAGGCATCTTCCCAAACATATCCTTAAACCACTCATTATTGCGGTAATATTTCGCCATCGAAATAGTAGTGTCAATAGCCGTAGTATCCCGCATATAACTAATAATCTTATAATCATTAGCCGTAAAAGTAATCGAGTCCTTCTTCTTTTTAGGGCGAACAGATTTAAAAGAAACCCCCTCATTGTCTGTTTTACCTTCTTTACCGCTCGATGAATCATCAACTTGTCCCAACAAAGCAACAGGACATAACATCACCGCAATATATATAATGTGTCTGATTATCATTTTAATCTTTAAAAAGTATTCTGGGCGCAAAAGTATGAAATAATTAGCAAATTAGCAAACAAACCTACTCCCCCACACAGCACCCTCCTTCAATGTTCTCACCCCCTTTTACCCTCTCACCACTTCCCTCACCCACACCACCCAATATTTACCAAAAATTCATCTATTTTCCATTTTCATTGCAAATAATTCAAATACACCCTCCCCCACCCTATTCCCTATCTCCTAACTCCTTTCCCCTAATAATCACCCCATTACACCCCACCCTCTCACCTCTTATCTCTTATCTATCACCTACTTTAAACGAACCTATAACGAAGGATAAACGAACTATAAACGAAGGATAACCATTATCCCCCTGATTACCAGCCCTTCCTTCCCACACACCTCTCTTTGCACAATCCGCAACAAAATCCCCAAAACACTACATTTTTCTCATTCCCTCTTATTTCTTACCTATTATCTCTTACCCCTATAACAATAAAAAAAACTGCTTTCTTAACACCCAAACAGTGTCTCGAAAGCAGTTTCCTATTTTTAAAATCACACAGCCTAATAAGCAAATTAGCCAATGAACAAAGCGTCCATTGGCTAATCTACTCATCTATAAATAGTAATTTATTAATTTTGTTTTACCCACCAAAGGTCAGTAGCACCAGTATCAGCACCACCCAGCATTCTTACTGCAGCAGCTTTGTTATCGCCGTTATTGGTAGTCTCTTTTGATGAGAAAGGCAATCTGCGCATACCAGCTTTATCCTTTCCATTTTGCTGATTCACAGTAGTAATTACACCACCACTATTATTAACCATTGTAGGCAATAAGTTAGGATAACCAGTACGACGCCATTCAGCCCAAGCCTCGTGTGCATTATAAGGATACATTGATAGCCATTTTTGGGTAATAATCTTAGCCAACTTCTGCTCATTAGTATCAGTACTTGCCCATTTCACAGTAATATCCGATGTGAAAGTAGCACTATAAGCCGACTGATGAGGGTCTACAAAGTTACCACGTGTAGCAGTTACATTAAGGTAAGCATCAGCACCACCCACACCATGTTGGTCAAATGACAATTTCACACCTTGTTTGTAAAGGTCTTCAGCTGTTTCAGTTATAAAACTCCATCCTTTAAGCGCCATTTCAGCTTTAATAAAAGCTACTTCAGCAGCAGTAATCCAATAAATACCATCAGTTTTACTTACATTAGGACGAGAGTAAAGCAACCATTTACCATCATTTTTAAGTCCCGATTTCACACTTTCAATACGCCCTGCTCTAAGCCCTATATACTCTTGTGTTTGGCTAACGGTAGTAGCCACTTTAGTAAAGTATTTTTCACGACGAGGGTCAGAGAAAGCATTCATATACTCCACTATATCAGCACTAGTACATGAGTCACCCCAGTCAGCCATTTTGCGTACAGGGTTATCGTTATTAGCATATACAGGGTTGTCCGAATTAGCAGTAATAACACCACTATTAATTGCAAACTGAGCGTAAGTTTTAGCATCAGCCTCATCTACATCACTCATACGGATTGAAAGGCGTAACAATAGCGAACTAGCGTATTTAGCCCATTTTTGCAAATCACCTTTGTACACCGCATCAAATTCTTTATATTGGCGGTCATCAGCAGGAGCATTTTTCAAAGTAGTAATAGCCTGTTTTAGCTCCTCACACATTTTCAGGTACAAATCCTTTTGGCTATCATAAGCCACTTTAGTATTACCCACTTGCATTTGCGAGTAAGGTAGCGGTCCATAAGTATCAGTAAGCCAGTGAGTGATAGCCACACGCAATACACTACCCAAAGCAAAGTAAGTCTTGCTCATATCCCCATTTGCATAATTTTTAAGAGCAAAGTAAGGAGTATAAATCTTAGGATAAGTATCGTCAAACAAATAATCCATCCACCCTGTCGAAGCATTGTACATAGGGTATTTGTTATCAAAATTATCTTGAGTCGCAGCATATCCTGCATACGGAGTCGCAGCCAAGTCAAAACACATTTGGTATGAGTTCTCTTGTTGGGGCAATACTAAGTTTTGTAGTTGGAGTAACTCATTACCTCCAATAGGCGACCTTTGGTACTCCTCTTGGTTCACCCCATAAGGGTTAGTGTTGTACTCCTCAAAATTCTTTGTACAAGCTACACTTAGTAGCGCAAGTACCGGAATAATATATCTTTTCATTTCTGCCGAGTATACAACATAAAAAAACTGCTCCCTCAATACCTAAACAGTATCTCGGAAACAGTTTGTTTTATACTCCCCTTAAAAATAAAATATTTTACAAACTCAATAGTTTTTTACTTCAATATTTTTCTAATATAGTTAGCCTCGTGTATATTTTGAGTAAGAGCTTCAGCATCATTATTTTCAATAAGAGTCCGGAAAGCCTCAAGATTTTTGATATACTCATTAAGAGCCTTCAGTACATTATCTCTATTTTCTAAGAAGATAGGACACCACATTTGGGCATCACTCTTAGCCAAACGTACCGTCGATGCAAACCCCGTACTCGCCAAATCAAATATATGTGCCTCATCTTTCTCTATCTCAAGCACCGTTTTGCCCAGCATAAATGAACTCACGTGTGATAAGTGCGATACGTATGCCGTATGAAGGTCATGATCCGTAGGCGTCATCATTTTCACACGCATATTTAAGGCTTTTACAATACTAAAAGCACGGTCCAGCAGTTGCCAATTACTATCATCCACTTCGCACAAAGCCATTACCTTCCCATCAAAAAGGTCATATAGGGCAGCCTCTGGTCCCGAATGCTCTGTACCCGCCATAGGATGCGCAGCTACAAACAGTTCACGGCGCGGGTGCTTTGCTACCGACCTACATATATGCCCCTTTACCGAGCCAGCATCCATTACAAGAGTATTATCACCCGCTTTATCCAACACCTTTAATAATACCTCAACAATATGATTTACCGGCACAGCTATAAGCACTACTTCGGCATCAGTAAGGTGGTTATAATCCGTTTCTTCATCAATAATGCCCAATTCTAAAGCCTTTTGCACATTGGCAGCACTTACATCAATACCGGCAATATAATAACCCAAACGTTTCTTTAATTCCAAAGCCATCGAGCCTCCAATAAGCCCCAAGCCTATAATCACTGCTTTTTTCATTCCTGAGTTCTAATTCCTAATTCCTTTACCGTATATACGATAAGTTCATTGTTATTCTTTTCAGTAGCTATCCATATACTACCATCACTATCAGTACTTATAGCCACTGCCGATATACTTTCCACCGGAAAGTCTTTCACGAGCACCCCCTTATTATTATACAAATAAGTTCTTTGGGTAGCCATATCATTCACACTAAGGTAATTATTATTGCGTATGCGCCACAACTGCGGACGTGCGTAATTCCCCTCAAGCAGCTCAATAGGTTTAGCTCCAAAGGTAAGCACATTAGCCGAAAGCGCATACAAGGCATACCTACTACCTCCCCAATAAAAAGGAGTTATCAAGTGTTTCTTCTCACGTTTCATTCCCCCCTTCTCATCAATACTCACAGCATAACCATCGGTAGTGGTGAAGGTAAAGAGGTCATTCCACAGCACTATAGGGTTTTCCGAAAACTCAAATTTGCCATTTATTTTAATACGAGGTTCGCCATTACGATGAAGTATATTAATACTACCATTACCCGAAGGGTATATAAGATAATCCCGATCGGCAATGCGGTAATGTTTAGGTGTAGCCAGTGGCCTACCATTAGCACGAGTGTTAAAACCTTTCACCTGCTGCCCTTTGCGGTCAAGCAAATGTATTGTTTGGTCTTCGGTAGTTATAAAGCGATATTCTCGGTTGCTATCATAATCAAAAACCTCTAAAGGAGTGATGTTATTTTTATATTTTATAGGGAAGGGTTCCACCACATTACCATTTCTATCCAGCACCCATATAGCCCTCTCGGTAGAGAAGGCCATTTGCAGAAAGCCATTCTTAAACAAATCTACTTGGTAAATAGGGCTTTGTATTTTTCCATCCAAAGGTTTCTTCCATAACAAAGCGCCATTATTAGCTATTAGATGGAGGTTATTAGCAGCATCTTGCACAGCTACTTCCAGCCGCTTGGTACGGTGATTTGTAAGTAAGGTAGGTGGGGTAATTATAGTTTCATCAAAAGCAAAGCGGAAGTGCTCAGTCATCTCATCTTGAGCCGTATTATCGTTTTGGTATTCACACACAAAGTTCAATACATAGTAGTCGTTCTGTGGTGTTTGTTGGAATAATGCCCAGCGGTAGCGTTCGGCTATGGCAGTATTGGCAAAGTTAGGTTGCTGGTAAAGGTTTGCTACCCGCGCCACACTCACATTGGAGGCACTATTTTGTGCCAATAGCTGGTAGGCTTTATTGGCTTTCAGCACATTACCCCGTTGCATATCATTCACTACCGAGGTAAGGAGTTCTTTGGCTGGGGCAAATACCAATAACTTTTCATATACCCCTACATAGCGGGGCTTCATATTACTGCCAAACAGCCCCAAGAACTGTAAAGGGACCTCTGTATTCAAATCGTACAGAGGGAAGTTATACTGAAAATCTTCTGAAAGTACAGGTAGTTGTTGTAGTGCCTCATCTACATCATAGGCAGTAGCTACAGCAAAAGCCCCCTCTACTACCTCGGCAAAAGCAATCCCATTAACAGTGTTTAAGAAAGTATTTTGTACAGCAACACTATCGGGCTGGGTGAGCTTATCGGCATCATCAAAACTATAAGCCTTAAGTGCTAATACCCTTGCAGGCAGATACTCCAGCAGATTGTTTTGGTACGGCTGCGTAAGGCGCATAGGATCGGTAGAGGCAGCTTGCCCCATTAGGCTTATCCCGCTAAGGCGCACACTATTGGTTTCCAAAAACAAATCAAAAGCAGTCCAGTTATTAGTAGAGGGTAATACCCCTGCGCCAAAAAAGTAACTGAAATACTTATTGGCGTTATGCTCTGTTAAAAACAAACTCGCACTACACTCGGAGCTAGATAGCTGTTGTAGCACTTCTAAATCTTGTTGTTTAGCCGTTTTGGCTTTGGTAGGAGGTATTTTATAACTTTCTATTTTATCATTATCGCCTATAATGAGATAATCATTCCACTGGGTATAGTACCATTCTTTACCAAACTGAGCTTGTTTTTGGAGTGTTTCATTAGCATTTTTCCAAACACTTAAGGTATCGCGCTGGCTTATAACAGTCATATTACCTTCGGTAGAGAAAGCTACCCAAACATCAGTTTCAGCAGTAAGGCTATTGAGAAGTTTAACCTCATGCAGTTTTAGAGGCTGCGGGTTATGTGCTTTCCAGAGGGTGTTATTAGCAACCGACCCCAAGAAGTTACTCTTGTTATTAATGTGATAAATAACTTGGGTATTATCGGGAAATACAATAGGCGATACTGCTGCTTTCTTTTCGGCAAAATTACAAGCAACTAACAGCAGCGAAACGATATATACTATATTTTTCAGCAATGTTCTTATTTCAAAATCAAGTTTTCTTTCCACTTATTCATTATCATCGGCACACCACTCGGCATAGGAGCTTTCGGTTTCATGTAGGCGAACAGAATACAGACTTACCTCGGGAGGCAGTTGCTGCTTAATGCGCTTGGCAAAATCAGCTACAAGGTTCTCACTGGTAGGCTGATAGGGCAAGGCTATCACGTTATGCCCTTGCGCTTTGAGCTCCTCCAGAAGCTGAATGTGAGGAGTGTTACTATTGAGCATCATAGCGTGATCAAATTGTTGTATGATCTGTTCATTTACGATGCGCTTCAAATCGCCAAAATCTATTACCATACCCTGCTTTACGTGAGTAGGAGTAGTAATGGGTGAGCCTATAACTGTTACTACGAGCTTATAGCTGTGACCGTGCAAGTTTTTGCACTTACCATCATAGCCATAGAGTGCATGCCCAGCTTCGAAATCAAATTTTTTAGTTATCCTTATCTTCATTATTTTCTAATTTGTGAATCTTCTTGGTTCCTTCGTACATTTTGTACTGTACTAAGCGACTTTCCAGCTTACCATTGAAGAGTTTTATTTTACGAGTAGGGCGCAAGCCTACGTGTTTGAGTCCTTCTAAATTGGAGGTGATGAACCACGCCTCGGTATTGGGGTATTTGTGCTTAAGGGTAGAGCCTATTGCACTGTAGAGCTGCTCGGTATCTACCTGCAAACGCTCATTATAAGGCGGGTTAAAGACTATGTGTAGAGGTTCTTGCTTATTGTCTTTCTCGGTAGTGAAGAAGTCTTTTTGCGATACCTGTATATAGTCGGACAATTCGGCTTTTTTAAGGTTTTCTTTAGCCTTAGCCACTGCCGAGGGCGCCTTATCGTAACCTGTAATTTGGTAATTAAACTCGCGTATTTTCTTAATGCAACTACTAAAGATAACATTAAAGAGGTTGGCATCAAAATCATTCCAACGCTCAAAAGCGAACTCTTTGCGGTGTACATTGGCAGGGATATTACAAGCTATCATAGCAGCCTCGATAAGGAAAGTACCGCTACCACACATAGGATCGAGGAAGTTACATTGCCCTTGCCAACCGCTCATAAGCAAAATACCAGCTGCAAGCACCTCATTAATAGGAGCTATATTAGTAGCAAGGCGGTAGCCGCGCTGATGCAGAGACTCGCCTGAACTATCCAAGGATACTATAACCTCATTGCGCTGTATGTGTATATGGAAAGCAACATCGGGGTGGAGTACATCTACATTGGGGCGGTTACCCGTAGCGTTCCTAAAAGCATCGGCTATTGCGTCTTTGGCTTTTAGGGCTACATACTGAGAGTGGCTAAAAAGCTCGGTTTGGAGGGTGGCAGTAATGGCAAAGGTTTGGTTTGCCGATAAGTAGTCTTGCCAATTGAACTCATAGAGCTTTTGGTAGTAGTCCTTTTCACTACGCACATAAAAAGAGTGAATAGGTTTGAGTATTTTTAAGGCAGTACGCAAGCAAAGATTGGCTTTGTACATAAAGCCTTTATCACCTTCAAACTGTACGCTACGTACCCCTTTACTAATGCGCATAGCCCCGAGATTACGTAATTCATCGGCTAAAACATCTTCAAAGCCGAAGAATGTTTTAGCAATCATTTTATAATTTTTTTCCATATACGTTGTGTTAATTTGCTAATTTAAAAACGCTTGTTTGAGGTCGTTTTTCAAATCGTTGATATCTTCTATTCCTACTGAAAGGCGGATAAGATCGGGGGTAACGCCGGTAAGCCTTTGAGCCTCGTCACTAAGCTGCTGGTGTGTAGTACTTGCTGGGTGAATGATTAAAGACTTGGTATCGCCTATGTTTGCCAGTAGTGCAAATATTTTGACGTGATTCACGGTGTGCTTAGCCGCCTCATAGCCTCCTTTAAGACCGAAGGTTACCATACCGCTTTTGCCATTGGGCAGATAAGTATCGGCAAGGGCTTTGTACTTACTACTTTCAAGCCCAGGGTAATTAACCCAAGCTACTTCGGGCTGCTGCTGCAACCACTGAGCTAAAGCAAGGGCATTTTCACTATGCTTTTGCATACGTACAGAAAGAGTTTCTAAGCCTTGTAGTATTTGGAAAGCATTATAAGGGCTCATAGCGGTACCCAAATCACGTAGGCCTTCGGTGCGCATTTTGGCTATAAAAGCCATATTGCCAAAAGCCTGATGCAATACAAGACCGTGGTATCCTGCTGAAGGCTCGGTAAACTCGGGGAACTTACCGCTGCTCCAGTTAAAGTTGCCCCCATCAATAACAGCGCCACCCAGTGAGGTGCCATTGCCGCCAATATACTTGGTGAGTGAATGTACTACAATATTAGCCCCGTGTGCTATAGGGTTGAGTAAGGCAGGGCTTGCTACGGTATTATCTACAATGAGAGGAATGCGATGTTTTTGAGCTATTTGGGCTATAGCGGCAATATCAAGTACATCTAACTTAGGATTACCTAAGGACTCGATAAAAATAGCTTTGGTGTTATCCTGTACTGCTTTATCAAAGTTGGTTACATCGGTAGGATCGACAAAGGTAGTGGTGATGCCCAAGCGGGGTAGAGTTACTGCAAAGAGGTTATAAGTGCCCCCGTATAGGCTATTGGAAGATACGATATGCTCACCGGTGCGCAATAGGGTAAGGAAAGTAGTGGTAATGGCTGCTGCTCCTGAAGCGGTAACTACAGCGCCTACGCCCCCTTCGACAGCTGCCAAACGCTGTTCAAGCACATCGTTGGTAGGGTTATTAAGGCGGGTATAGATATACCCTGGGCGTGATAAACTAAAACGTTGGGCTGCATCATCGGCATTTTCAAACACATAAGAACTGGTTTGATAGATAGGAATAGCTTGTGCTCCTTGATGTGCAAGCGGCTCATAGCCAGCATGTAAAGCCTTTGTTGATGAATGTAATGTACTCATAACTCTTTTTTAACAGTTAATTTCAGCGGACAAAAGTACTAAATATTTATTAATTATCTATTGTTAATTGATATTATTTTTATACTTTTGCCTGATTTTTAAATAAATAACACTTTTTAATAACAACCATTATGAAGAAAAGAAACCCTATTACTTGGGTACCTACGGCTTATTTTGCTATGGGGCTGCCTATGATTATGCTTAGCTTGGTAGCTTCGGTTTTTTTTGAGGATTTGGGGATACCTAAAACGAAACATGCTTTTTGGACGAGTTTAATTACCTTACCTTGGTCGTTAAAACCAATTATTAGTATTATAATGGAGCTTTTGGGCACCAAGCGGCAGTATATTATTATTACTGAACTACTATCGGCGGCGGCTTTTGGAGCTATTGTATTCTCATTGCCTTTGCCAGATTTTTTCACTTTGGCGTTGGTATTTATGGGTATTATTGCTTTTAGTGGTTCGACACACGATATTGCTTTGGATGGTATGTATATGGAGAAACTGGATGTACCTACTCAAAGTGCCTACTCGGGGTGGCAAGGGGCTTTTTACAACATAGCTAAAGTGCTTGCTAATGGAGGTTTCATTTTCTTGGCTGGATGGCTGGTAAGAGAGCAAGGTTTTAGCCAAACGGCAGCGTGGCAAGTGGTAATGAGCTTTTGTGCTATTATTTTGGGAGTGGTGGGTATTTACCATTTTTATGCATTGCCGCGAGATATTAAGCCTGAAGTTACAGGTAGCTTTAAGGATAAAATGAAGGAGCTGTGGGGTATTATAGTTGATTTCTTCAATAAAAAACACATATTATACTACATTATTTTCATCTTTTCATACCGATTTGCGGAAGGGCTTGTAATGAGAATTTTCCCTTTATTTTTAAAAGCGAAAACTGTGGAAGGAGGTTTAGGCCTTAGCAATGAGGATATAGGCTTTATATACGGTACTGCTGGAGTGCTTGCTTTTATTACTGGTTCGATTTTGGCAGGACATTACGTATCAAAGATAGGGATTAAGAAGGCTTTGTTTAGGCTGGTTTGTGCTTATAACATTCAGTTTATAGTGTATTTGTTATTGGCGTATTTCTTACCTAACAGCCTTATTACGATAGCCATTGGGGTGATAGGTGAGAACTTGGGGTATGGTTTTGGGGCTGTAGGGCTTACGCTATTTATTATGCAGCAGGTAGCCCCTGGCAAAAACCAGATGACGCACAATGCTTTTGGGAATAGCTTTGCGATGCTTTCGCTAGTGCTATCGGGGATGATAAGTGGTTATTTAAGTGATGTATTAGGTTACCTATTATTTTTTGTATTGGCTGTTATACTGATGATTCCTTCGATACTGCTGGCTTGGCGTGTGCCTTTTACTAATGAGGAGCAAAAAGCTGGATAAGGTATTGGTGTAGGGCTTGCACTTGCTTTTGAGTGTCGGCTAAATCGGTATTGTGAATTACAGCCTGAGAGAGTGCTATACGGCGCGCATCGGTCCATTGGTGACTGATGCGCGCTTTTATTTGCTGGAGGGTGCTGCCATCGCGGCTCATAGCGCGGGCGATGCGCAGCTGCTGTGGGGCTGTAACGGTTATAATATAATCACAATCTTTATAGCTACCGCTTTCGAAAAGAATGGCAGCTTCTTTAAGCACATATACCCCCTGCTGCTGTAGTACCCACTGATGGAAGTGTTGTGCCAGTGCAGGGTGCACTATGGCATTGAGCTGGGCTAACTTATCGGGGTTATGGAATACGATTTGGGCTATATAGGAGCGGTTATAGCCATCGGAGGTATAGGATTGGGCGCCGAAGGTGGCGATGATTTGCTGTTTTACTTGCTTATTGGTAGCGATGAGGTTTTTGGCTTGCTCGTCGGAGTTAAAAACGGCTACGCCTAACTGTGCGAACATAGCGGCTACGGTGGTTTTGCCGCTGCCTATGCCCCCTGTAAGTCCTACAATTTTCATTTTTTACGTATTAAGAAATCGACGGTATTTTCTTGGAAGAAGGTTACCTTGATGCGCTTGCGGTGGGTGCTGAGCTGCAAGGGTATGACCCCTTGTTCTGCTTTGGCAAAATCGGCAATAAGGCTAATATCATTGGGGGTGAGGGTTTTGAGTATGGTTAAATCGCCCGTACAGAGGATATTGACCTCATCGGGGAATACTTTTATTTGGCTATCGGTAGGGGTGCCTACTACTTGTACTGGGACTTTGAGGAGCTGCTCACTTACCTTATCGACAAAGGCTTGCATAGTAATTTTATGGGTGTTGTAATGTATATTATTGGTGTTTTTGAGGGTATAGGTTTGGCTAAAATTATTACTTACTGCCTTTGTTTGGGTGTAATGGAAGACTACTTGTGAGAGGGTATCGATGTACTGAGCGCTACCGGAGACGGTTACCGAATCGGGAGAGATGAGCAGTTGTGTGAGCTGGTACTCTTTGGGATACTCGACATTGAGGCGTACTACTACGGGTATTTTTTTGGTTATCTGGGGGGCTAATAACAGGGAGAGGGTATCGGAGAGGACGGAGCGTATTTTTATATTGGAGAGGTAGGTATTGCTGAGCTTATCGCGGCTGTTTTTGTTGAGGCTATAGCGGTTTTCGCCTACTGGATGGAGGTCGGCAAAATCGAGGGTGAGGGTGGGGTTTTGGGTGTATGATTTGAGCAATGAGAAGCCGTTGGCTTCGACATAGAGGCGGAGGTAGTTATCGGCTTGTTGAACAATAACTTTATTGGCT
This sequence comes from Capnocytophaga sp. oral taxon 878, assembly GCF_002999135.1. Taxonomy (NCBI): domain Bacteria; kingdom Pseudomonadati; phylum Bacteroidota; class Flavobacteriia; order Flavobacteriales; family Flavobacteriaceae; genus Capnocytophaga; species Capnocytophaga sp. oral taxon 878. The sequence continues at coordinate 2,859,885 of NZ_CP027229.1, read as the reverse complement.
GGGGGATTGGTAATGGTTACTGGGACGGATATTTCGCGCAGGAAGTTGCGGGAGAGTTTCATTGGTGTCCATAAAAAGATGGCTACCAAGAGGCAGACGATGAAGGTAAGGGTTCGGCTATCTTTAAAGAATGTGAGGATAGGTTTCAAAGCTATTGTTTTTAATAAGTGTAGTGCAAAAGTACGATTTTTTTTGGAATGGGCAAAATTAGGGGAGAGGAGTTAGGGGGGAGGAGATAGGAGATAGGAGGTAGATGGGTGGTGGGAAAAATAGGGAGAAATGGAAAAAAGAGTGAGAAAAATGTGAGGTTTGGGGGATTTTATTAAGAATTTGGCAAAAAGAGGGCTGGGAGGGAGAGGGATTGAGAATGAGGGGAGTAAGGTTTATCCTTCGTTTATAGTTCGTTTATCCTTCGTTATAGGTTCGTTTAAAGTAGGTAAAAGACAAGAGATAGGGGGTAAGAGGGTGGGGATGGAATGGGTTGATTATCAGGAGAGAGGGGTTAGGAGATAGGGGATAGTGTGGGGGGAGGTGATTTTTGCATTATTCGCAATTTAGGGGATAGGAGATAGGAGTTAGGGAGGAGGGGGTGGAAGGAGAAGACTGAAGGCTAATATTTGCTTATTGATAATTATTTTGTACTTTTGCATTTGTAATATGAAACTTTGAAAAGAAATGAACAAAAATAGTGTATTGGGCTGGGCTGCCCTTATTATGATTATTATTGGACTGGCACTAGTGGGTCTTGCTGCTTTTAAATACAACGAAGTAGCAGGCTGGGGCTTTGGTACTGTGGGTATTGGCTTCTTTGCGATAGCGTGGGTATTCAACGCATTAAAGGGAAGGGTGTAATGATAAATAATAGGCGACAGACAGATAAAAATTAACAAATAAATTAATTAAAAAAGATATGACGATACCAAAAGAATTTCAGATAAAGCCTTTTAGACAAGAGACTTACTTAATTGACGGTGAACTAAAAGAATGGAAAGGTGAGTATACGAATATTTACTCGACTATATCATCGACAGAGGTGTATGAGCGTACTTTGCTGGGAAGTGTTCCGGACTTGGGAGAAGCTGATGCGCTGGAGGCTCTTGACTCGGCTGTGAGTGCCTATAACAAAGGGAAAGGGTTATGGCCTACTATGAAAGTGAAAGACCGTATTGCGGCGATGCTTAAATTCGTGAAACAAATGGAGAAGCAGCGCGATGAGGTGGTGAAACTGATGATGTGGGAGATAGGCAAAAACCTTGAGGACTCACGTAAGGAGTTTGACCGTACAGTAGAATACATATACGATACTATTAACGCTTATAAGGAGCTGGATAACCAATCGTCTAAATTTGTACAACGCGATGGGGTGTATGCCTTGATAAGACGTGGGCCGCTGGGAGTAGTATTGTGCTTAGGGCCTTATAACTACCCTCTGAATGAAACCTTTGCGCTTATTATACCTGCGCTAATAATGGGAAACACGGTGGTATTTAAGCCGGCTAAACATGGCGTGCTGCTATTCACACCGCTATTGGAGGCGTTCCAAAACTCGTTCCCAAGAGGGGTAATTAACATTTTGTACGGACGCGGGAGAACAGTAGCCCCTCCTATTATGAAGAGCGGGAAGGTAGATGTGCTTGCCCTTATAGGAGGTAGTAAGACCGCCATTGCCTTACAAGACCAACACCCTAATAAGAACCGCTTGCGCTTAGTATTCGGCTTAGAAGCTAAGAACCCAGGTGTTATATTGCCTGATGCGAACCTTGACTTGGCAGTGAATGAGTGTGTGAAAGGCACCTTGTCATTTAATGGACAACGTTGTACAGCACTGAAAATACTGTATGTACACGCTAAGATAAAAGACGAGTTTATAAGGCGTTTTGCAGAGAAGGTAGATGCCTTGAAATTTGGCAATCCGTGGGAGGATAAGGTAACACTTACACCCCTGCCAGAGGTAGAAAAGCCAGCGTTTTTGGAAGAGCTTATTAATGATGCGCTTAGCAAAGGGGCTAGCATACAGAATAAGAAAGGAGGCGTAAGGACAGAGAACTTTATAACGCCTGCAATATTGTACCCTGTTACTAAAGAGATGCGAGTGTACAATGAGGAACAATTTGGGCCGCTGATTCCGATAAAGCCTTTTTCAAATATCAATGAGATTATAGACGAGATTTCGGATTCAAAATACGGACAACAGATAAGCTTATTTGGTGAAGACCCACACGAGCTATCGCCGCTGATAGATATGCTTGTAAATATGCTTTGTAGGGTGAACTTGAACAGCTTATGCCAGCGAGGTCCGGATGTATTTCCATTTACAGGAAGGAAAGACTCGGCAGTGGGGACGCTAAGTGTACACGATGCATTGCGTTCCTTCTCGATACGTACTTTTGTGTCATTCCAAAACAATGAGTACAACGATAAGATAGTAGAGAATTTATTACGTACAGGTGCTTCTAACTTTATAAATACAGATTTTATTTTATAATTTATTTAGAGGTTGGTAAAAAGTATTAGGTGTTAGGTAGGGTTTGACTGCTGCCTAACACCTAATGTGTATAGAAATAATTTATAATGTAATTTTGGTTAATTCAAAATAAAGTTGGAACTTTGCAGCCTTAAACTAAACGCTAAACGCTAAACACAATAAAAGATGTTAATAATAAAAAATCTCCACGCAGGTGTGGATGGGAAGGAAATCCTTAAGGGGATTAACTTAGAAATAAAAGCAGGTGAAGTACACGCCATAATGGGGCCTAATGGAGCTGGGAAATCGACTCTATCTTCAGTAATTGCAGGTAACGAAAACTTTGAGGTAACGGAAGGAGATATCCTGTTAGAAGGCGAGAGCTTATTGGAAGATGCGCCAGAGGAGCGTGCTCACAAAGGTATCTTTATGTCTTTCCAATACCCAGTGGAAATCCCTGGTATTTCGGTTACTAACTTTATTAAGACAGCGATAAATGAAAGCAGGAAAGCACAAGGATTGGCAGAAATGCCTGCTGCGGAGCTTTTGAAGAAGATACGAGAAAAAGCTGCTTTGCTGGAAATAAACCCTGACTTCTTATCACGTTCACTTAACCAAGGATTCTCTGGCGGTGAGAAGAAACGCAACGAAATCTTCCAAATGGCAATGCTCGAGCCCAAAGTCGCTATCCTCGACGAAACCGACTCTGGTCTCGATATCGATGCCCTCCGCATTGTTGCTAATGGGGTGAACAAACTCAAAAACGAAAACAATGCCGTGCTCGTTATCACCCACTATCAACGCCTCTTAGACTACATCGTCCCCGATTATGTACACGTGCTTTCCGATGGTAAAATCGTAAAAACAGGCGACAAAAACCTCGCCTTAGAATTGGAAGCTAAAGGTTATGATTGGCTGAAAGGATAATGGTTAATTATTAATGATTAATTACGGTTATGCTCATTGAAAAATACACAGAAACCTTAACAAACCCTTTGTTACCTGAGGCGTTTCAGTTCTTAAAAAGAAAAGACATCTTTGCTATCAACTATGAACATCAGCAAATAGGCGTATGCAATGAGTCAGAAGGATTTTCGCTCTACACTTTTGAAAAAGAACTGCTTTGGAAAATAAACAAACCTATTGTGGGGGCTTTATTAGCGATAGAACGCCAGCAAATTTGGCTTGCCCAGCGCCACGATGCCCAGCACATCACCGTATGGGTGTATGACCTGCAAGGGAAGGCTTTGGCGTCTATACCTATGGACGACGAAATCTACGATGCTAATATAGAGCTGAAAACATTGCCTAATAACAAAGTGGTTATCACTTTCTATGGCGGACAAGATGGTTGTATGAGCTATCTGCTATCTTTTGAAAACGAAAAACTAAAAGTAGCCAAACAATTGCCTAATGATGTAGATTTCTGCTGTATGCTCAGTGAAAAAGAAGCTGTATTCACCAATTTCTACGAGGCAGAGCTTTATGTAATGAGTTATCCATCGCTAAAAACACTCAAAAAACACCATTTCTCCAAGGATTGGGGAGCCATAGCACAACCTTTCAAAGGTGACAAAATACTGGTTACTGATATGTATTGCAATCGGCATTACATTTTTGATATCAGTACCCTCACAGTGGAAGACGAAATCATTTTCAAAGGTTTTGAACCTTATCAAGATGAAGTAGAAGAGTTTTTAGTAAGTGATATCGACGAACTCCACTATCACAACGGTCAGCTGATAGGAGGATATACCGAAGTAGATAGCGAGCGCAACGCCATATACCATTGGCTCATTGGCAAATCGACAAATTGACAAATCGGTATGTTTGAACTCAACAACGAACAACGCAAATACGTAGGCTTAGACCCTATATTACCTCATTGGGATAGGGTTTTATTGGCAGGCGACAAACACCGCCCTGAGAGCATATTGTATTTTGACGGCGATATCATCAAAAGGCAAATCATCTCCACAAAGGAAAATTATATTGAAAAACAGTACGAGGAAGCAACACGCAACCGCAAAACATTGTTACCTAAAACCTCAAAAGGTAAAGAAGTGCCTTTGCAAGCCAATCATTTTGAAAAACGCACCCCTATTGGCGTGTGGGTAGAAATCAAAAATGACCGGTTGGCAATAACGAGCTACACTTCCGAAATCACTTTTTACGACACTCTTTGGGAAAAGCCTTCCGATAGAAAGCAAACCTCTATCCCACAGCAAATAGCTGATTTTATCGCTCAATCACCAGCAAATCATTTAGAGGAAATAACCGAATTTAAACAACAGAAACGCAAGCACGTAAAATTCAAAAAAGGCGATATTTTCTGTTTTAAACTCAATCGCACCCAATACGGATTTGGCAGAGTGGTTTTAGATATCTATAAAATTCAAAAAGAAAATATGATTCCTAAAAACCATTTTTGGAGATTTCTTTTTGGTCGAGCTGTGATGATACAGTTCTTTGTATATGCTTCCGATACTAAAAATGTAGCTATAGAAGTATTGCAACAGCAGAAAACAATGCCCTCTAACGTGATGATGGACAACAATTTGTTCTATGGCGAATACGAAATTATAGGCAACATTCCTATCCCCGATGAAGAATACGACTTCCCTATCAACTTTGAAGACGATGGATTTATGTTATACGGCGGTCCTAAATATTTTTTGCAATGGGGATTGATACAATTAGGAATGAGTGAAGCCGCCTTTGATGAAAGAGCCGAAAAACTCAAAACCCTCACCGATAATTTGGATTATAACAATAGAGGAAATGGTATTTCACCACAGATGTATAGAAAACATCGTTTAGCGCAAATGCTCAGTGGCGAGGACTTATGCTGGTGTGATAGAGATTTGCGCGCTCCTTTCAACAAAGCTATCAAAGATGAAATCCTTACAATTTTCGATCTTGACCCTACAGCAAGCTATGCCGCAAATTGCAAGAAGTTATACACAATACCCTTACCAAGTGAATTAAAAAATTAAAAAGATGAATTTAAAAGAAAAATGGGTTACTGCCTTCGAGGCATTCCCTCATAAAGACGATATATTAAATGACATTCGCAAAGAAGCCCTTAGTTTCTTTGCCGAAAAAGGTTTCCCACATAAAAAAGTAGAAGCGTGGAAATACACCTCACTCTCTGACCTCCAAGCTACTGATTACAGTTTGTGGCAACCTATTCACAATAAAACAACCCTCTCACCCGAAGTATTACACAAGTACGCTATCGCGGATTGTTATCAGCTTGTGTTTGTAAACGGCTATTACTGCCCCGAAATGTCGAGCAAAGAGATTGCAGGCGCTACTATTAGCCCTCTATTAGAGGCGTTGCATAAGGGAGGAGAAGCCTTTATCAAAAAATACTTCAATACCAATACCGAAAAAGGTGATATATTCACAGCCCTCAACACAGCTTTTACCTCAGAAGGGCTCTATATAGAAGTACCTAAAGGGAAAGTAGTAGATAAACCTATACAATTGTTATATTTCAACGACAGAAAAGAAACCACTTGCTATCAGCCTCGCAATATTATTGCCGTGGGAGAGAATGCACAGCTCAAAGTCATTGAAGTACACCAAAACCTATCGGATACAGCTACAGCAATCCTTACCAATGCAGTAACCGAGGCATTTGTAGCCAAAGAAGCTTTCCTCGACTATTACAAATTGCAAAACGATAGTCTTACCGCTTCCCTTATTGATAACACCTATATTTCGCAAGAAGCAAATAGCCACGCCAGCGTGCATACCTTCTCATTTGGGGGCACACTCACTCGCAACAACCTCAATTTCTATCACCAAGGCGAGCATTTAGAATCTACCCTCAAAGGGTTGAGCATCCTCAAAGGCTCACAACACACCGATCATTATACGCTAGTAAACCACGCTTTTCCTAATTGCGAGAGTCATCAGGATTATAAGAGTATCGTAAGCGATGAAGCTACCAATGTGTTCAATGGTAAGATAATGGTAGAACAAATCGCCCAGAAAACGAATGCTTATCAGCAGAATGACAATATCCTCCTCTCCGATAAGGCAACAGTATACACTAAGCCCCAACTCGAAATCTTCGCCGATGATGTGAAGTGTTCCCACGGTTGTACCGTAGGCTCTCTCAGTGCAGACTCCTTATTCTATTTACAAACGCGAGGCATAGGCAAAAAAGAAGCCTCTGCCCTACTCACTTATGCTTTTGCTAATACTGTATTAGAAAGCGTGAAAATCCCTTCTCTTTCAGAGCATATCAACGGTATTATTGCTAAAAAATTAGGGGTAACCGTAGATTTTTAATATGTATAAAGAACTCTTAACTATAAAAGAAGGCTCACTTACAACAATAAAAAAGGAGGTAACTCACATCTGTAATGAATGGGAGTTACCTCCTTCGTATTTGGAGTTCACTACTGAATTAGGTTTTGGCAGACTCCTAGGGCTTTTCCTTACCTATATTCCTATGGGAGAACAAAGCCCTTACTGTGATGCTTTAGAGCATCAAAACACCTATTGGAAGGGCATTTTTAAGCAATATCTCCAGACACCTCTTTCTATTCTTAAAAAACAAGAAACACAAGAATTGGTAGCCAATGCCGAGCCCTTTCTGTACAGTGAAAATGGCGAAATAGTATTCTGGGATGTACGCAACCCTAAAAATGGTGAATTCCCTATTTATCTTGCTAATTTTCCCGTAGGAATATACTTCGCAGGCAATAACTTCCAAGAGTTTATTACCAATCTCACTTCTAAAGAAACTTTTAAAAGCATCCTCAAGTTCTATGAAGATCCGTTACCCGCTACCTTTGAGCCTTTAACTTTAAATATATGAACAGAATCAAACACTATGAAAAAATAGCCTCTGACAACTATCTTTTCAACCTATGTGAACTCTATTTTAAAGAACTGTTCCGAGAAGATGACAATCAACCTTTAAAAGCGTATGAATGCGAAATTTGGATGATAGGGTCAGAGCTCTTAGAAATATTTAAAGGATTAAAGAAAACCGCTTTTACCAATGAATTACTACAAGAGTTATTAAAGATTATCAATACCCAAAAGTTCGGACGAGGGCGCGAGAGCTTTGTAATGTTATTACATTACTTTAAGAACCAACAAGAAGTAGAAATTTGCCTAAGCTCTCTACTAAATGACCCTTTGCTTTACGCTTTCGCTATTAGCGAAATGACCCGTTTAAAGGTATTCAATTACACTGATAAAGTTGAAGAATTACTTGCTAATGAAACTATCGGATGGAGACGACAAACAGCAAAGAAATACTTAGAAAAAGCAAAGCTGCCTCAATAAAGAGACAGCTTTTTTTACACTCTCTCACAGTTGCTCCAAAAATGACTGAAAACTATCTGCTACCTTATCCAGTTCCCATTCTCCTGCACCGTGAGGCGCTTTATAGATGGGCGCTTCATTACCATCACTTTTTGAAAGATCAAGTATATAAGGGTCTGCATCTTCATCCCCTATTACTACCCAATCGGCATTCCACTCAGCAAAAAACTCTTCATCAGGACTATCAAAGGCATAACCACATTGGCGCTCTATAAGCACATTCGCACCATACAGATTGATGCCCTTAAGAAAAGTCTCTCTAGCAGGCGAGTAACATTCTAAAAAAGTTAAGTAAACAGCAGGTAACCTCCAGCGTTCTTTAATCTTCTCAATAACTTGCTTCTGGGGCACTTGTAGGACAGCATTGTTGTACTGATACGAATTTACCTTCCAAAACTCCCTTTCTTTCGCCAATACCTGCTCTATTTTTGCCATCACCTTCTCCAAGTCTGTCTGCGGATTGGTTATCAAAAACGGAAACTCATTTTGTGGTTCCTTCCTCCTATAGCCTTGCGCCTGCCATTCAAGCACTTTTTCCATAGGCAGCACTTGCCAATAAGCAGGGTCCGATGGGAGATTATCATTAAAAGCCTCTCCACTGTGTTCAGACAAGGCTATGATAGCACTACCTTTATTTTCTTTACTATCATCCCCATTTTGCAAATAATCTACCAAAAAAGCATAACACTTTTCCCCTTCTACTTTCAGCAGACCGCCAAAAGACCAATAAGCCAACCCTTGGGCTATCATTTCATAGAAAAAAGGCGCTATTTCAGCATCATCTTCATTCACAAGTTCCGAGATACGTGCTATCACAAAGCTACGGGCGTGCCTTACTTCGCTTTCTTTTACAGCTTGTATCAGTGTAAGCAAGGTCTCCTTACGCTTTTTCTCACCGTACTTCTTCACTATTTTTCTTACCAATTCGTGGTATTCACTCCCATCAGTAGTACTTATGAGCTTCGCCGAAAGCTCCTCAAAATCTCTCTCTTCTCTATTCATTACTTACTTCTTCAAAAGTTACTGTCACATTGGGGAATTTCTTCAGCGCCTCAATACGCTCCTTAAAAGCTCCTAAAATATACTCTTCCCACGGGATACCATATTGGTCATTGTAGTACAATTGCATCTTCTTGCTATACTCCAAGCCTTCGGTAACAGCTTTATTCTGCCTCCAATTCAAAGCTTTCAGCGCCTCATACACCCTATCATTTTTGGCAGGAATAGGGTTCACCCGTACATAAAGCGTCCCATCTATATAGCGCGGGGGCGTGCTTTCTATCTCTGTTTCTTGAGTGTACACAAAGCTTTTCTCTCCCTCCACCGGAATGTATTTTTGCAGAAGTTCCGCCAATTCCTCATCACTCAATAACCCTTGATAGGTTTGCGTAAAACGCGGCAACTCACGTGCAAACTCTCTCAGCTTTCTGCCGTAAATCTCTTCTATAATTTTGCGTTGCTCTTCTTTGGCAATATAAGGCAGATGTGTCCCAAGCAAGCTGGCTATATTCTCCCCAAAGTCCCCTTCAGTAACCACCAATGCCTCCTCGTATATATCGTTCACCGAGGTAAGCAATTCATAAAAAAAGAAATCTTCAAGGCTATTGGCTAGCACTTCTGCCTCGTCCGAGTCGTGTTGCAACAAAACTACCGGCACCTCTGCCCTTGGGCTGTTTTTATCGTACCAAAAACAATAATAATCCCCTCCCCCAGTTTGCCCAAACGGAATAAAAAGATAATCCGGACTGATGCCCAACCAGCTATCCTCTCCATTTAGCTCCTCAATTGTTTCTCCTATATTTTCGGGCGATATCAACTCAAATTCACCACTGTACAAAAATAACGGCGGACGCTCCTTCAAGTGCGGATACACCTCTTCCACCCATAACGAATTTACTTCCCCCATATCAAGCATACCATCAGCATAAAGCCTATGGTAAAGTGATGGGTAAGTAAAACCATATTGCTTCTCTAAAGTCTTTAACATAGTATAATAATTTGTAATTTAGTCATTGTTTAATTTTCAACCAAAACTCATTTTTATTGCCAATCTTTCAATTTTTCCTCATCATCTTCTCTCACTTCTCACCCCTTATCTCTTACCTGATAATCAGCCCTTTCCTCCTCAGGCATCTCCCAGCTATCTCCCAGATTCAATGAAGGATAAACGAACCAATAACGAACTATAAACGAACTATAAACGAAGGATAAGCATTATTTTGCTGATAATCAACTACTTTTCTCCTATCTCTTCCTTTTGCCAAATTCGCAACAAAACTCCCCAAACATTGCATTTTCTTCATCTCTTCCACTCCCATCTCCTAACTCCTATTCCCTAACTCCTCCCTATCTCCTATCTCCTCCCCCCTATCCCCTATCCTCTCCTACCACCTCCAAGAACTTCGGCGGCACTTTATCCGTAAGCCACACCCCATTAGCCGACAGGTAAAAGGTATACCCCTGCTCGTGCATTCTTGCCGTATCTACCTTTAAAATTACAGGCTTACCATGCCGGCTCCCCACTTTAATAGCCGTTTCTATAGCCGCACTAAGGTGTACATACTGGCGCGTTTGCTTCAGTATCCCCGTTTTAAGAATACTCTCTACAAACCTGTTAGCCGTCCCGTGATACAAACATTCAGGAGGCGTTTGAGGTAATAATTCCAATTCCACAGCAAGTGAATGCCCTTGGTTGGCGCGTATCTTTGCTCCATCCTCACCAAAAGCATACCGCTGTTTGCCATCAGTAGCCACTATTTCTTCCAACATTTTAAGGCTGAATACAGGAAATTTGCGCTTCATATTCTTAATAAGCGTACCCACCTCAGCCCAACCGTGCTTGTCGAGGGTAATACCTATAGCCTCAGGGTGGTGTCGCAACACCAAACTCAGGAACTTACTCTCTTTTTTATATTTCTCAATCATATTTATACGCCGTAAAAGTATTTTTTTTGATATATCATTTTCCTTACCTCAGCCAAAAAGCAGATGAGCCGTTCCTTTTCAGCCGATTTTTCTTGCAAAACACAATACCTACTTACAAAACAAGTTCCTCGCCGCCTTCTCACCACATTTTTGGTATTTAGCATAAGCCTTAGCCGCACGCGCACGTATTTGCTCAGCACTCTCCCCATTCACATAGCTCGTAAGCGCATCGTGAAGGGTATAAGCCTCTGCAGCCATTAGCCCCGAAGTCCAAACTAACGGATTCACCTTTGCGTGTTCCAAATAAGGCTCAAAAAAATGCTTGCTATAGCACGCCAATATAATCACATCACGCGTCTTGTCATCAGTGTTTTTATAAGCCGTATCAAGCCGAAAATCCATCAGCCCATCGTGTCCTACATAAGCCACCAAATCAGCATCACCAGCAGCAGCATTTTTCAAGAAGTTCTCTGTACAAGTCCTGATGTATTTGCCATCATAAGCATCAGCTATAAGCGTATAGTTCTTAGTAGCGTGCTTAAAAGTTATCCGCTCCAAAATAATATCACTATAAGGTTTTTCCGATTTTACAAACTTCCACTCCCCACTGCGTTTAAAGTAAGTCCGCACCCCATAACCACAACCCCAATAAAGGTTGCTATCAGCATCCTGTCCATTGCCTATCCCCTTAGGCACAGGCACTATGCCTTGATATTTATTATCGCAAAGGGCTACCAATACGTGTATGGTTTTCGTCTCCTGCGCCCATATAGGGGCTGTAACCAACCCCAGAAGTAATAAAAACTGTTTCATTTTGCTATTTATCTTGAATGTTTTTCAATCATTTTACACAATTTGCACATTATTCTTCAATATTTGCAGACTAAAAAAATACAAGTCCCACACATCAAATATTACTTTTTACATACAAAAAAAGGACAGATTTAGTAACTTTTCATCTTAAAAGTAAAAAGTTTAACTAAATATCTATCCCTATAGTATCAAGCCGCAAAGTTACAGAAAATTCTTTACAATAACCAATTTAATACAAATAAAACCAGTCTCCAACCAAGCAGCCCAAGAAATCAAACCCACACTATTAGTAAAAAAAAACACAGAAGTTTATAAAGTAGTTATTTCAGAAGTAAATATACCAAATAAATATTTATAGCAGTTATTACCACTATACTTATTTTAGGATTTTTATCCATCACCAAAAGAGTTAATAATGCAATTATAAATAAAGGAACAAGAACTATATTTACCAAAATACCCAATGCATTATGGCTGGCCAAAACATTAATTATTACTATCAGTATAACACATAGTAACATATTTACAAAAGCAATATTCTTTAATCTGCTATTCATAAATTCTATATGCCTATCATTAGCCCTATTATTCTTATACCCCGAACCTAACAGTAGTTTTATGCCTTTTAGAAAGTCTTTCATTAATAACTATATCACACCAAGCCAATCCCCTTTGCATTACATACTCTTTAAAATGTGCTTGTATATTACTAATTTGCCCAACTCATTTAGTAGCCTTTTTCATAGCAGAAGCATTATTAAATACACTTAGCCATTAATCTCATTCTTTTTGCCTCAAAAATAATTACAGCTGCCGCTACCGATACGTTCATTGAGTCAATTACACCCTCCATAGGGATAATAATATTCTGGGTACTATGGCGCAACCACTGCTCCGTTAGCCCTTCATCTTCCGTACCTACTACTATGGCGCTTGGCTGGTGAAAAGGCACCTCATAATAAGGTTTTGATGCCGTAAGAGCCGCACAATAAATATTAATATTTCTTTCTTTCAGAAACGACAACACCTCATCAGTAGTACCTGTAGCAATAGGCACCGTGAACACACACCCCACACTGGAGCGCACTATATTCGGATTATAGAGGTCTGTTTTTGGGTTGGCAATAATTACAGCATCAATATGGGCTGCATCAGCAGTACGAAGAAGAGCGCCTATATTACCTGGTTTCTCAGGAGCTTCAGCCACTAACACCAACGGACACTCATTTGCAAATGTAAGATCTTGCAGCGTGTGCGTTTTGGTTTGAACAAGAGCTATTACCCCTTCAGTTGAAGTCCGATAAGTCAGCTTCTCATACACTTCCTTTGATAGTGCTATTACTTCAGGAGTCTGATGTGTGTAGTTCAGAAGTTCTTTAAGTTGTTTCTCTGTAAATATATCAGGATAATATAACAGAGTTGTTACAGTATACCCCCCTTGTAGGGCAATGCGTATTTCACGTGCTCCTTCCACTACACCAAGAGATTGTTTTTTGCGTTCACGTGATTTTTCAGTAAGAAGAGCAATTTTTTTAATAAGAGGATTTTGTGTACTAGTAATTTCTTTCATTTATTAGCGGTAGCATTAGGGGGTAGGAAGATTAATTTTTTTAATATCACCCGAAGGGCTAAGCAGTAAGTACTCTTTATTTTTATTGGTATTATTAGTGCGATTAATGCTCATTTTAATTTCATAAACCACTTGTATTACAGGCTCTATAATAACAGGATGTAACACTACATCAAAATCTTTATCAGCTATAGGGCTAAAATACTGTGTAGTCGATTTGTTAGCTTGTATTACATTACCAGAGCGCTTGCCTTGCAACTGGCTGCTACTATAAGCTTCATAAGTAAGGTACTGATCCGCAGGAGCAGTTATTGTGAAACCATCAGCAAGTTTCTTTTCAGCAGAAGCAAAACTCTCAGCAAGAGTAGTCTCATAAAGTTTAACCTTTTCAGAAAAAGCAGCTCTCACTTTCTCTTTTAGTTCTTTCTTCACAGCCTCAAGGTTACTAGCATAGTAATCCATTCGCACAAGGTCGTAAATCTCATTATTGGATAGTAGCAGCACAATCTCATTAAGCTCTGATGCCTCTTTAATTTTGATATGCAAGTTCTGCTTTAGCTCAAAGCCTATGGGCAACTCATTATAAGTACGCTTGCTAAATAGCTTCTTTTCAGCCTCATATTCGTACATAGGCACAAAAGATATCATATCAGTAAAGGTTTCAAAGTTTTTAGCCTTAAGTGCTGCTATAGCTGGAGTAATCCGCTGATTCATTAACTGGGTAGCTTCTTCCGCAGTTTTACCTACTTGCACTATACTGAATATTGCCACAAAAGCATCAGCTTTTATATTAGCAAGCCCTTTAGCTCCTATAAGCATCTCATAGTTAATAGGAAAATCAACCGAACTATTGGTTAGGCCTTTCATAAGTTTTTTATCTTGATAATTAACATTCCCCGAAACTTGAGCAAAAGAGAACGTAGTTATAGCAAAAATAACAATTAAAAAGTTTTTTTTCATTTTGATATATAATTTGAAATTAGTTACTATTTAAAATAAAAAAACAAAAAAGGCCGCCTATGGTAATAGTAGGCGGCCTTGTTTCTTATTTATCCATAAGCACCAAACACTGGTTAAGTTCGGGCTTATTTTTGGTATAGGCATCAAGCCAAACTTTTAATTCTTCTACTTCGTAAGGCAAAAGGCGGTTAATACCTTTCTTTAGCTCTTTACAAAACAAGTTTGGGTCAAAGCTTACCTTTGATAAAATCATCTTAGTGTATTCAAACATTGCTCGTTTCATAATAAAATAGGTTTATGTTATTCTTTACGACACAAATGTACGTATTCAAAACAATATAAGCAAATATTTGGATGTTAATATTGTGTTAAAGTTCGTAGCTACTTGATTTTCAAATCGTATTCCAAACGAGCTTGCACACCACGTTGTTGGGCTATGTGTTGTATCTTTTGATAAAGACCATAAGCCTCTGTCCCTATCTGCTGGCGGAAAGCTTTTTGCTGCAAGTTCATACCAAATCGCTGAAATATCTCTTTAAAATCCATTTCAAACACAGGGTATGACACAGTACGATAATCGCTTAAACCGTTATCTTTGGCAGCATAAGCTATAGCATCATTAAGAGAGCCTAATTCATCCACCAAGCCAATGGCAAGAGCTTGTTTACCACTCCAAACCCTACCTTGCGCTACCGAATCAATTTGCGCTGGGGTTTTGCCGCGCCCTTCAGCTACTCGGTCTAAAAATACTTTATACACTTGCTCTACCGATTCGGTTACCTCTTTTTTAAACTGGTCAGTAGGTTTTTGGTATATGCTATACCATTGTGCTTTAGGGTGAGTACTTACTGTTTCTGCAGTAATTCCCCAGTTATTGGCAAGTGTGCTTACATTGGGCACTACACCAAATACACCTATAGAACCTGTAATAGTCCCTGCTTGTGCAAAAATACGGTCAGCATTGCAAGCCATATAATAACCTCCAGAAGCAGCATAGTTACCCATCGATACATACACTTTTTTCTTCCTTTTGGTTACCTCAATTTCACGGTGCATTAGTTCAGAAGCAAGAGCATCTCCTCCTGGTGAGTTTACCCTAAGAACAATAGCTTTTACATCATCATTATCTGCAGCTTTGCGCAAGGCTCTTATAATAGTTTCATTACCTATTACTTCTGCTCTACCTTCGCCTTGTACAATATCTCCTTCAGCATAGATAACTGCTATCTTATTTTTAGATTGCTTGCTGGTATATTTTTTCAATACTGCCTCAGCATAGTCTTCTATATTAATAAAATCAACCTCATCAACTGTACCTACACCTACCTTATCACAAATAATTTGTTCAAACTCATCACGGAATAGGATATCATCTATCAAGCCATTTTCCTTAGCTAGCTCAGCAGTACGTCCATTTAGGTTAGTAACAATTTCATTGAATTTATCAAGAGGTATATTACGACTTTGAGATATATCAGTCGCAATAATACTCCACATACTATTTAGCAGTTCCGTAGTTTGAAGGCGGTTGCTATCACTCATTTTATTGTCTAAGAAAGGCTCTACAGCGCTTTTGTATTTGCCGTGCCTAATAACCTCCATTTGCACACCTGTTTTTTCTTGTAAGCCTTTAAAGAAAAGTACTTCAGAAGACAGCCCTCGCAAGCTAAGGCTTCCAAGCGGACTCATATACACCTTGTCAGCTACACTTTGTAAGTAATAGTCTAACTGAGAAATATCGTCATTATAGGCTAAGACAAATTTACCCGAGGTCTTAAAATCATCTAAAGCATTACGAAGCTCTTGAGCAAAAGCCAAGCCTCCTATATTACCTGTACTTTTCAGGTAAATACCTTTTATATGGCTGTCAGTTTTAGCTTTTTCAATAGCTTTAAGAGTTGTATTCAAACCATTAAATGATTCTGATGTGTAATCAAAATCTTTAAAATTGATACGCTCACCATAATCAACAAGTGGTTCAGAAAAGGAGAGTTCCAATACCGAATTGTTATTCACCACTATCTCATCTCCTTTAGTCGAGGTCATTAATGAGCTCACCATTACAGAAATAAAGATAAGGAAGATGATGAAACATATCCCCATTGAGATAAAAAATCCAAGAATAGTTGCTAAAAGTGTCTTAGGAAAATTCATGTGTATTAAAATTAAGAGGTTAGCAAGGCAAACAAATGGTTATAATCTTTCCGAAAGAAAATCATTATCAAACCAAATACGAGTAGCTCCAACAGGCATCAGTTTTTCGTATGGATCATCCTTTTGCATCATATAGAACCCGTATTTAAAGTTCTTAATACCTTGAGGTGTTACTTCGCCCGAAAGAAGAGCCAAATTTTTATAAGTAGCTTCACCTATATGTTCCCCATCTACCTCCATAAAAACAGTAAACTTATTACCTGAGCCCGAAATAATAGTACCTTTACCAAGAGCTTTTTCTTGAGCAAAGATATCTTTATTTTCGTAATCAGTTTTTACATTTACACCTTTTTGATCATAAAAACGGTACTGATAACCTGTAATTACATAACCTGGCACATATACAGGATCTGGCACATCAGTAAATTCCAATTCAAAAGGTGCTACCGAATAACTCCCCTCAATATTAGGCGGAGTGGTTCCTAAATTAATTACCATACCACTAGCTTCCAACTTTTTCAGCACATCAAAAGATACAATAGATTTAACCTCATTAGGTAAGTTTTCATACTTAGAAGTATCATCATCAGATTTTGAGCAAGCTGTAAAAGCTAACAGAGCGAATACGCCCATAAGGGCTGTGTAAAGTGTTTTTTTCATGTTATTGTTATTTTAAAGTTTATTTTCTTTGTTATTATTTATCAATAGGCAGCCTATTTATGTTCGTGTAAGCCGCATTCTTTTTTGCTGTTGCTTTCCCACCACCAGCGTCCAGCCCGAAAGTCTTCCCCTTCTTTAATAGCACGGGTACAAGGAGCGCAACCTATACTCACAAAACCTTTATCATGAAGAACATTATAAGGAATGTTATGAGCTTTAATAAAGGCTTGAGTATCTGCAAGCGTCCAATGTAGCAGAGGGTTGTACTTAAATAGTTGGTAGGTATCGTCCCACTCTAGTATAGGAAGGTCTTTACGTGCATTACTTTGGTCTGCTCGCAAGCCTGTTATCCATACTTTTTTACCTTTAAGTGCCCTTGTTAGGGGCTCTACTTTGCGTATATGGCAACACTCCTTGCGCAGTTCTACCGAACGGTAAAAAGACAATGGCCCATTAGTTTCAACATATTTTTCTATACGCTTAGTTTCAGGGTAATAAGGAGTGATAAAGGTGTTATAACGCTCATTAGTACTCTCCCACACCGAGTAGGTTTCATTAAAAAGCCTACCAGTATCCAGTGTGAAAATACTAATAGGAAGTTTATTGTCCAAAATGAGGTGCGTAATAGCTTGGTCTTCTAATCCAAAACTGGTAGAGAACACTATTTCATTAGGAAACTGTTCTGCCAAAAAGGCTAAGCCTTCTACCTCATTTTTATGTATAAGCTCCTTATAAAGAGTATTTAATTGTTCTCTCATTCTAATACTGATTATTTTTTAAATGCCAAATAGGCACTTATTTCGTTCATTGGTATTTTTACCTCAAAAGGAGCATTCATATACGATGCTATCTCAAAAGGCTCGTAAAAGAGGATAAGCCCATCGGCAGCTACCCCTATGTTTTTAGGAAGGCAGAATTGGTTATCTTCAAACCAAAAGCCTTTATCATTAAGGGTCTCAATAGTCGATTGTTTTTGTGCTTCCCTAACGTATTTCTCAGCTATTTCAGCTACCTTTTTCTCGTCAGTAAAAAGGTTTTCATTCGTAATAACCGAACCATCGTTCAGTGCAAAGTGCGTAAATACTTTAGTTATTACAGGTTGTGCACCTCCGGTAAAAGAGTACCGATTAGATACAAGGGTAAGCATCTTCTCGTTTTTCCACATAATGCTATCACTAAGGGTGAGTTCATAAGCAGGAATATCAGGAAAATGCTCGTGTATTGTATTATAGTCAGTCATAAAAGTTTCCAACGCTTTTTCTATACTGATATCATCTACCTGTAAGGTATCTTCATTGCTTAACAAAAAGTTTGCTACTTGGCTTTCAATCTCGGCATTAAAATTTTTAGCAAAGTTACTACCTCCTTTGCAGCGCAAGTAATTTAAGTTAATATTCAAGCAGTTTTCTTCACAGCCTTCGGTAGTGAGTTCTATAGTTTTCTCTTCAAAACGCAACTCATAAAAATAACGGTAAATAAGCCATCCACTTATTACAAGAGAAACTATACCCAAGATAAGGGCTATTTTATTTTTAGTATTCTTTTTCATATTCTAACCATTTATATATATATTCCGGCATACCATAGCCGAGAGGTTCACTTCTTTACCACTAACCAATATTTGCATTGAGTTATCAAAAGGTTCTTTGCTTATAACCTCTATTTCATTGCCCAAGGCTATATGCATTTTATTCAGATACACCAAAAACTCCTTAGAGGTATTCTTTACAGCTGCACATACTCCTTTATCTCCTTCATTAAGATCACTAAGCAGGATCTTAATACTGTTCTCAATAACCCCTTCCTTATTAGGAATCGGATCCCCATGAGGGTCTTTCTCTGGGTAACCCAAAAACTTATCAAGGCGTTCTATAAGCTTGTCCGATTGTATGTGTTCTAATTCCTCCGCTATCTCATGCACTTCATCCCATGAAAAATGAAGCTTTTCTACCAAAAACACTTCCCACAGACGGTGTTTCCGCACTATAGCTATTGCTTTTTGTCTGCCTTTAGGGGTAAGGGTTACTCCTTGGTACTTCCTGTAGTTAATCAGCTTCTTATCAGCCAACTTTTTAAGCATATCAGTAACCGATGAGGCTTTAGTTGCCATAGCCTCAGCTATAGCATTGGTCGATACCTCTTCATTATTTTCATTAAAGAGGTGAAAGATAGCTTTTAAGTAATTTTCTTCCGATAGGGTCATTGTATTTTTAAGGATTTCTTAATATGAAAAACCGCCTTTTACAGCGGTTTATTCGTGGTTTAATGTTAATTTATTATCATATTAGTGTGTCAGTATCCAGCCTCCTTCAAGGTTCTTCTCTTCTTTGGATTCTTTAATCTCTTTCTGCAATAGTTTAGCCTCGTCCATACTGTCATAACCACCGTAACTTACTTGGTATAGTCCTTTGGCATTCGTTCCTAAAACAAAAGCGTTTTTATAACCTAATTTCTGAAGTTCCTGCACTCTTTTTTGTGCGTTTTTCTCTTCACGGAAGGCTCCTGCTATTACCTGATACTTTTTAGCTGCCAAGGCACTATTAGTCATTTTAGTACCAGTAGCCGATGAGGCTCCTGCACTAGCACTTGTAGCAGGCTTGCTGCTAGGCTGTGCTACTGTAGTACTTTGCCCTGTTGTAGCAGCGCTATTGGTAGTAGTTGCAGCAGTGCTATTAGTACTATTGGTAGCCTGATTGTTAGAAGGCTTCGCCCCTGGCTTAGGAGTTACCTTTTCTACAGGCATAGCTACTACCGGCATACTAATAGGCGGAGTAAATACAGCCGCTTCACTAAGCTTTTGGTTTAGCCTATCTTGCACAAGGCTATCAGTAACCGCAAACTGAGCGCCATTAGCATCTTCATTCACTACCTTTTCACTAAAGAAAAGATAAGCCCCATAAGCCAAAATAACCAAACCTACCGCAGCCACTGCCGAGTATTTAATATAAGGCTTCAAGCGTACTACTTTGCTTTCGCCCGATGGCTTTTCACTTTTCTTCTTCTTATTGCCATTAGGTGCCGTAACTGCAGGAGGCGCTATCTGTGTAATAGGACTCTCAATAGTAGTCACCAGCTCCTCTTCAGGCGGCAATACAGGTTCATTAAGGGTTGGTTTAATTTGGTTCTCTGCTATCTTAAGATCAGAACCTGGTACTTCGTGAGGGATAAAGGGTGTCATACCAAATGAATCAGTTAAGTAATTGACATCTTCTTCTGGGGCAAAGGTTATGCGCTTTTCAGGAGTCAGAGTGAAAGTCCCTACCCTTTCAAATGTCAGAGGCCTGTTCTGTTGCAGGATATTCTTCCACCCTTCTACCACAAGGTTTACATAATCTTCAACCAAGTTGTAAGTGATGCCTGTTTGTTCAGATACATATTTTATTAGCAAGCCATCATTTTGATTTAGGCTCGGGTTAAACGTAAGCTCCCGCTTAGGAGGCATAAACGTCTTGTCATCTCTCATTTTGGCTGATTTCCGGTTAGAAATAAATGCTCCAAACTTAGGTATAATAACACAAGGGTGCTTATAGAGCAAGTCTTCTATATAAACATTTAAATCTTTCATAAAATCTTTTCAATTAGTTAAGAGTGGTCCTGCCAAGAATCGAACTTGGATCTAAAGTTTAGGAAACTTCTATTCTATCCGTTGAACTACAAGACCGAAGTAAATTTTTGGCAAAGATACGACTTTTTTTGAAAGTAGCAAAATTTTTTTTAGGTTTTAGAAGCCACATTTTAAGGAACATCTATCAGTCAGCCTATTTCACCCATCGTAAAACAATCCTAAGGCAATACAAAAACCACCCCTCTACCCTCTTCCTCCTTTCAATTTTTCTCATCTTATTTTCCATTTCATTGCGAATAATGCAAAAATCACCTCCCCCCACACTATCCCCTATCTCCTAACCCCTTTCTCCTGATAATCAACCCATTCCATCCCCACCCTCTTACCCCCTATCTCTTATCTTTTACCTACTTCAAACGAACCTATAACGAAGGATAAACGAACTATAAACGAAGTATAAGCCTTAGCTACCTGATAATCAGCTACTAAATACCTAATCTTTCACTTTGCCAAATTCGCAACAAAATCCCCCAATTCTTACATTTTTCTCACTCTTTTCCCATTTTCTGCCTATTTTTCTCAACCCCCTATCTCCTATCCCCTAACTCCTACCCCCTACCCCCCTACTACACTCTGAAAAACAATGAGTTAAGAAATATTTTCCAAAAAAAAGAGCGAAAAACTTGTGGCAACAAAAAAAATATTGTACCTTTGGGGCAACAAAATTGCATTCATACCCCCTAAATTATATGTTTAACAACAAAGAAAGAGATAATAAAAAAACTATGGCAGTAGATAACACTTCAGGAAGTAGCAACCGCATCGTTGCTGAAACCAAATTTAAAGGCGATATTATTTCTAAATCCGATTTCCGTATCGATGGCGAAGTCGAAGGCACTTTCCAAACCACAGGTAAGCTCGTAGTAGGGCGCACCGGCGTAGTAAGCGGTACCATAACTTGTGAAAATGCCGATATCGAAGGTAAAGTAACAGGCACTATCAAAATCAACAGCATCCTTAGCCTGAAATCAACCGCCGTAATCGAAGGAGAGGTTTATGTTGATAAACTTTCTATCGAACCAGGTGCCGTGTTCAATGTTACCTGCTCTATGAAAGGAAACAAAAACTTTTTAAATGAAAAACAGCCTCAAGCACAACCAATCGACGAAAAAGCAATTAAATAATTGGATTTACTTTTCCCAAGCAGGACTGCAAATGGCTGCCACTATTGCCATCTGCACTTACTTGGGCGTATGGCTGGATCAGCAATATCCCAATAAGCACTCACTCTTTACCATAGGGTGTGCCCTTTTCGGGGTATTCGCCGCTTTGTACACTATCATCAGGAAAGCTTTGAAAATGAACAAAGATGAAGCATAACACACGTACTTATATCACCTTTTTGCTGTGGTGTGCTGTTATCGCTATGCTCATTTATATGGGTGCCTACTACTTTTTAGCTATCAAGGGCTTAGTCCTCTATTACAGTGCTACACAAATAGCACTCTATTACGGAAGCACCTCAGCCCTAATGCTCACCCTCATTTATATAGCCAACAGAAAGGCGTATCGCTATACCGCCTTCGCTTTTATGTGGGCTATATTCTTTAGATTCATCACAGTAATTATAGCCATACTCCCTCTAGCCAAAGCAAAAGTAGCCTTACCTTTTTACGAAGCCTTTTTCAATATAATACCCTCATTCTTGTACATCTGCTTAGAAGCTGTATTTGCTATACAATTACTCAAAAATAACAAATTAGAAGATTAATACATTTAATATAATGGACGCACAAAAAGTGGATATGTTTTTGGTAGTAAACGCTAAAAACTTCCGACCCGAATTAGTTCCTCAAATCCGTGAACGACTTCTATCTCTGGACGATAGCCGTTGGAATGCTCTCTTAGCAAGCCCGCTAAAAGACACCCTCACCACACAAGTATTTTCCTTCTTAGGAGGTTCTTTAGGCCTCGATCGCTTTTTCATTGGCGATGTAGGTTTAGGGGTAGCCAAACTCCTCACCTGCGGAGGGTTAGGCATCTGGATAATAATCGATTGGTTCATCATTACCGATGCCGCTCGCGATAAAAACGCCGAACTTTTAGCCCTCTCTATACAGTAGTTGAAAGCCAAACCTTTCTACCGTTTCATTACACTCTTCTGCCTTGCCGCTTGGGGCTGGTTACTAATGGATACCTACACCAATACTCAAGGCAGACAGATAACGGTATGCCCTATCAAAAACGTTACAGGCTACCCCTGCCCCTCCTGTGGCACAACACGCTCTGTAAGCGCCCTTTTAGCTGCCGACTGGCATACGGCTCTCCACACCAACCCCTTAGGGTTACTAGCCTTGGCTCTGCTGGTAGTGGTGCCCCTATGGCTCCTCTCCGATGTAATTTTCCGCAAAAACGGACTTCACAAGGCATACCTGCGCTTTGAAGAGATCTTCAAGCGCCCCTATGTATACATCCCCTTCTTCATCCTAATATTACTAAACTGGATTTGGAATATAGCTAAAGGATTATGATTGAAAATAAACAATTACCTCACCCCCTTACCGAAGGCGATAAGGAACGCGCCTCCAATAGCTACCTTATGTCCGTAGTGGCTATAATGGCTGGAATGCCCATCCCTCTTATCAATCTTCTGGCCACTCTATTCTTTCTCTTTGCCTACCGCAAAGCCTCCTACTTTGTCCGCTGGCACTGCCATCAGGCTTTTATATCCCAACTATTCTTGTTCTTCATTAATACTACCACTTTCTGGTGGACAATATCTATTGGCTTTGGTAGTAATATGCCCTCCAATAATTATTTCGCCTACCTCATAATGGCTATCAGTTTCAATATTATAGAATTTGCAGGCACCATCTATAGCGCTATGGCTACCCGCAAAGGCGTACACTTGTCGTGGTGGTTTTATGGTGATTTAACCGATTTAATAGTAAAAAGATGAGCAAAGTAATTACACGTGGTTTTTTATTAGTCGCCATCCTCTTTGGTAGCTGGTTCTCACTACGCCAAGTCAATTGGATGGAGATTTTAGGGGTCAACGCTCTTATGGATAGTGAGTTCATAAAAGAACTCGAAACCGAATGGGGCGAAATGATGCTCGATAACTTTTTAGCCAAAAACCAGCAGGTTACCGATAGCCTATCTGTAGCAGTAATCGATAGCTTAGCAGCCAAAGTATGCAAAGCCAATGGCATAGATAAAAACTCTTTAAATATCTATATTCTCGAAAATAGTGAAGTAAATGCCTTTGCCTTGCCCAATAGGCAACTCATTATCTACTCTGGCTTAATAGAACAAACCGATAGCCCCGAAGCCCTTTGCGGAGTAATGGCTCATGAGTTAGCTCATATCCAGAAAGGACACGTAATGCAGTCCCTAAAACGCGAAATAGGATTAGGAGTAACATTTAAAGTGCTTGTCGGTGGCTCTAATTTTAAAGTAATAGGCGAACTAGGCAGAATCCTATCATCATCAGCTTTTAGCAGGCAAATGGAACAAGAAGCCGACCTCATAGGGCTCCAATACTTACAAAAAGCTAAAATCGACCCTAAGCCCTTCGCCTCTTTTTTAGGCAATCTCGAAAACTCAACCTCCGAAACATTTAAGTGGATAAGTACCCACCCCTATTCTGAAGACAGAAAAGAATATATCCTAAAAAGCATTAACCAAAAAAGTAATTACGAACAAGTAATTTCAGATAAACTCTGGAAAGAGTTCAAAGAAGATTTCTAATACACCTTATGATGCCAATAAAAAGACTGCTTTTCTTAGTCATTTTGCTATCTCTATTCTCTTGCAAAACTACCAATTGTGTGGTAACAAATGAGCTTTTTATTACATCTTGGGAGGAAGAACCTACCCACAAAAAGAAGATACAACTATACACCATTGATAGCCTAAACCCCAACAGACCCAAGAAGGACAAAGTGCGTAAGGCTGCAGTGTTTAGCCGAGACGCTCATAGCGATCCCAATTCCTTATACATTGTCCTCCGAAAAGGGCTTTGCCCTAACCAAACCTACAAACTGGTAGTAAACAATACGCTGGAGTACTACATTTCAAACATTGAAGTAGAAACCAAAATTTGTTACACTATGCTATCAAAAATAGAACTTTATTTTATTAAAAGTTATGTGGTAAACGGAAAAAAGATAGATTTTGGCAATTCCAGACATTTCAGAATTTACATCGATAAAAGTTTAGACAAGCCTGCCAGATAAGGCATAAGTATAAAGTAAGAAATTTGCAAAACAGCAATATACCGTTCTTGATATGTTTTTAAATATATCAGGAACGTTTTTTATGAGATATTACCCAAGGCAAAAGATAAATATTTTTGGCAAAACATTAGGTAGCCTCAAAAAAATGCCGTAATATTGCACTGTTAAATTTGCTATTTTATGAGAATCATTGCTATCGATTATGGCACCAAGCGCACAGGCATAGCCGTTACCGACCCTCTCCAAATTATTGCATCAGGGCTCTGCACTGTGAACACTCCCGAGCTGCTCCCTTTTCTACAAAAATACACAGCTACCGAGCCCATCGAGGCTTTTGTAATAGGAGAACCCAAACGAATGAACAATGAGGCTTCCGATGTAGAAGTACAGATACAGAAGTTCATTCAAAAGCTCCAAGAAGCATTCCCTACTATTCCCATTCACCGCTATGACGAGCGTTTTACATCCAAACTGGCTTTCAAAGCAATGATTGATAGCGGACTCAAAAAGAAACAACGCCAAAACAAAGCCCTTATTGATGAAATAAGCGCTACTATCATACTACAAGAGTTTTTATCCGGTAGGAAGTAAGAGGCAAACAAGATGATTAGAAGAATAAAAACACAACCAATGAAAAGATTCATTACTACAATTATATCGATGTTATGCTGCGTGTATAGCCTCGCAGCACAAGAGGTTTTATCACCCAATGGCAAGTTGAAATTAGTTTTCAAAACCGATAGCAACGGCATCCCTACCTATGCCCTTACATACAAGGGCAAAACAGTAATAGCCGAAAGTGCTATGGGTTTTACAATTAACCAGAATGACTCATTTGGCAGTAATTTTGAAGTAACCAATGTACAATTTGCCCAAAACAACACAGTTTGGCAACCCGTATTGGGGCAGTATAAAGAAATACGTGACCATCATAACGAAATGCTAATACAACTCACCCAAAAAGGAAGCGGGAGGCAGTTGCATTTGCGCTTTCGGGTCTTTGATGATGGCTTAGGGTTTAGGTATGAATTCCCTCTACAACCCAACTTTAGGCATTTCAGGATTCAGGAAGAACTCACAGCTTTCCAGCTCCCCGCCGATCATAAAGCTTTTTGGATACCAGCCGATTATGATACCAATGAGTTCCCCATAACCACTTCGCCAATTAGTGAGATAGCTGGGCTTATAGATAAAGTACGTGAAGAGCCTTTAGCTGCCAAAGCACCTGCACCTGCCATTGCAGTACAAACACCCCTAATGCTAAAATCAACTGATGGCTTATACATCAATCTGCACGAGGCTGCCTTGGTCAATTTTGCAGCTCTAATGCTAAATGTCGATGGAAAGCAGCATAAGCTTACAGCCCATTTGGTACCCGATAAAAACGGAGTGAAGGGCTACATACAAACCGGTAGCGTAAGCCCTTGGCGCACTGTAGTGGTAAGTGATGATGCCCGTGATATATTGGCGTCTAACCTCATACTAAACCTTAACGAACCTTGCAAAATAGCCGATACTTCATTTATCCACCCTACCAAGTACATAGGCGTATGGTGGGAGTATTTTATCGGGGGCGGTAGTACTTGGGCATATACCGATGAGCGCGATATTACTATTGGCGTTACCGACTATAAAAAGCTGCAACCTAATGGGCACCACGGGGCAAACACCCAGCACGTGAAACATTATATCGATTTTGCCGCAAAACACGGTTTTGATGCCGTATTAGTTGAAGGCTGGAATGAAGGCTGGGAAGATAATTACGCTTATGACAAAGAACGTATTTACAGCTTCACAAAAGCCTACCCCGATTTCGATGTACAGGAACTACATCGGTATGCTGCTGGCAAAGGGATAAAGCTCATTATGCACCACGAAACTACCTCATCGGTAATAGATTATGAGCGACAGCTGTACGAGGCTTTTCGCTTTATGAACGCCAATGGTTATGACGCCGTGAAAACAGGCTATGTAGGGCCTATTATCCCGCGTAGTGAATACCATGATGGGCAATGGATGGTGAACCACTATAACTATGTAGCCAAAACTGCAGCAGACTATCGCATAATGGTAAATGCTCACGAAGCAGTACGCCCCACTGGTATGAGCAGAACCTACCCTAACTGGGTAGCACAAGAAAGTGCACGCGGAACTGAGTTTGAATCTTTCAACGGTAATAAACCCGAACATACTACCATACTCCCTTTCACCCGATTAATGGGAGGCGCTATGGATTACACCCCTGGCATATTTGAAGGCGACCTAAGCAAATACGGGAATAATAAAGCCAAACTAAGCACTACCCTTGTGAAGCAATTAGCTTTGTATGTAACTATGTACAGTCCGTTACAAATGGCTGCCGATTTGCCTGAGAATTATGAGAAGCACTTGGATGCTTTTCAGTTTATAAAAGATGTACCTGCCGACTGGGATGATACATACATTTTAGAAGCTGAACCCGGAGATTATATCAGTATTGCACGCAAAGCCAAAGGCAAGGATGAATGGTATGTAGGGGCTATTACCGATGAGAACGCCCGTGATGCTGTAATAGACTTTAGTTTTCTGCCAAAAGGAGAGACCTTCATAGCAACCCTTTACACCGATGGTAAAAATGCCGACTGGCGTACAAACCCTAAGAGTTACAACATTAAGAAGATAAAAGTAACTCACAATACGAAGCTCAAACAACGCCTTGCTTGTAGCGGAGGGCTAGCAATATCTATTAAAAAGTAAAACAAAAAAAATGAAGAAACCAAAAGCTAAACAAATACCCCATACATTTACTGAATTTGGTAACCAACGCACTGATAATTACTACTGGCTACGGGAGCGCAATAACCCCGAAGTAATAGCCTATCTGGAAGCCGAAAATGCATATTACAAAGCCGAAACTGCACACACTAAGGAATTACAAAACACTCTTTTTACAGAGATGAAAAGCCGTATTAAAGAAGATGATAGCTCGGTGCCTTATTTTTATAACAATTATTGGTATCAAACACGTTATGAAGAGGGTAAGGACTACCCCATCTATATACGTAGAAAAGAAAGAGTAGATGCCACCGAAGAAGTGCTTTTTAACTGTAATGAACTAGCTAAGGGAAAGGCGTACTTCCAGCTGGATAGCTTTGCCATAAGTGATGATAACCAGTGGGCTGTATTTGGAGTAGATACTGTATCGAGGAGGCAATATACACTGCAAATTAAGAACCTTATTACGGGCGAAGTACTTCCTTACAAAATTAAAAACACCAATGGGCAAGCAGTATGGGCTGCCGATAACAAGACTATCTTCTATGTAAAAAACAATGCTCAAACACTGCGCTCTTTTAAAGTATACCGGCATACTTTGGGTACCGACCCTAAAGATGATGTACTGATATTTCATGAAAAAGACACTACTTTTGATGTATTTGTGTATCGTGAAAAATCACGTAAATATATAGTTATAGGCAGTGAGAGCACCCTTACTTCTGAATACCAAATAATAGAAGCTACTACCCCACACGAGGCTTTTAAAGTATTCCAGCCACGCGTAAGAGGGCTAGAATATGATATCGCTCATTATGATACACACTTCTATATACTAACCAATAAAGATGGCGCTACAAACTTTAAGCTAATGCGTACCCCCGAACAAGCTACTACTACCGAGCACTGGGAAGAGGTTATAGCTCACAGAAGTGATGTACGCCTTAATGATATTGAAATATTTAAGGATTACTTGGTAGTAGAAGAAGTGTATAACGGATTGGAGCGCATACAAATACGACAATGGAATAGTGAAGAGGCATATTATCTGCCGTTTGGTAGTGAAACCTATACTGCCTACACTACCCAGAATGTGGCTTTTGACACACATTTATTGCGATATAACTACCAAACCCTAGCTACCCCTGCTTCGGTTATTGAGTTTGATATGCGCACACGCAAGCAACGGGTACTGAAAGAACAAGCTGTATTGGGAGGCAATTTCAACAAAGAAAATTACATAGAAGAACGCCTTTGGGCTACTGCCCCTGATGGGGTACAAGTACCTATCTCATTAGTATATAGGAAGGGGATAGAGAAAAATGGTAATAACCCATTGCTACTATACGGTTATGGCTCTTACGGGGTAACTATCAACCCTTATTTTTCAACTACAAGGCTGAGTTTGCTGGACAGAGGTTTTATCTATGCTATTGCTCATATTCGTGGGGGTGAATACTTAGGAAGGCAATGGTATGAAGATGGCAAACTACTAAAAAAGAAGAATACTTTTACCGACTTTATAGCTTGCTCTAAATATCTTATTGAACAGGGATATACCTCGGCAGCACATTTGTTTGCCGAAGGCGGTTCGGCGGGAGGATTATTAATGGGTGCTGTAGTGAATATGGCTCCTGAATTGTACAAAGGAATAATTGCTTCGGTTCCTTTTGTAGATGTAGTAACAACTATGCTAGATGAGAGTATCCCGCTTACTACTGGAGAATATGATGAATGGGGAAACCCTAATGATGAAGAATACTATGAGTATATGCTATCCTACTCACCTTATGACCAAGTAAAAGCACAGGCGTATCCTGCTATGTATGTGAGTACTGGTCTGCATGATTCACAGGTGCAGTACTGGGAACCTGCTAAATGGGTAGCCAAGTTGCGAGAACTGAAAACCGACAACAATCCGTTGTATTTGGATACTAATATGGAGGCAGGACACGGCGGAGCTTCGGGGAGGTTTGAGGCTTTAAAAGAAACTGCTAAGGAGTATAGTTTTCTTCTTTCACTCAACCATTAAGAATTGATTTTTAACATAGCTTCATTGAAGAGCTCTCGGTAATATTCTGGGAGCTCTTCTTTATATTTATTTTGGTATACCCGCTGTAGTACTTCATAGGGTTGTAAATCGTGCAGGGTAAGCTCTTTTTGGAAAGGGGCTTGCGCTGCACTTTTTTCTTGGCGGTAACGCACATCGATGCGGGCTAAGCGCAAATGCTTGTGAGCAAGGGCTTGTGTTATGCTGTACTTAAGTTCGGGGGTAGGCTCATTTAGCAATACTTTTACTTCGAGAAAGGGAGCTGGCTCAGTAGGATTATCGGGGTGGGAAGTAAGGGCATTTAGCACCTCTTGTGGCGATTGGTGAGTGGCTGGGATGCTTATCAAGGAAGTGTGCTGTGGTAAGGGCACCCCTTGTATGTGATTTATCTGCCCGTTTTCTAACGAAAAAGTAATTACTTGATGCTGGTATTGCTTTTCGGAAAAAGAGAGTGGCAAAGGGCTGCCTGCATAGCGGATGTGAGTGCTGCCTCCTACTGCTTGAGCTTTATGGATATGCCCCAAGGCTATGTATTGCAATTGGGAAGGAAAAGAGTTCATTTTAACGCTTTCTATTCCGCCAATAATAGGGCGTTCGGCGGTATCATCATCACTAATTTCGGCTCCGGAAGCGTGGAGGTGTCCCATTGCAATGAGAGGTTTGTTGGCTGCTATTTTGAGTGCTTCGGCAGTAATTTCGGCATAAAAAGCAGCAATGCCCTCGGTATAATCAAGAGGGAGGTGGGTAGGTTTGGGTGTATCGCCTAAGCGTAGAAATGGTACGGAAAGGCAATAGGCTGCTATTTCATTGTGCTGATAAAGAGGTATGATAAGCTCTTGGTAATCAATCTGTTTGTTGGTATTTCGCTTCACACATCCTATTAGGTGTACGCGGGTATTTTCGAGCAAGGGTTGGGGCATTTCAAGGCGTACAGGAGAGTCGTGATTACCTGCAATGGCTATGATTTGCAGGTGAGGGAACTGCTTGGTGGCTTGGTGTAGGAACTCATAAAACTGACGCACAGACGCCACAGGGGGGTTGGCTGTATCAAAAACATCGCCGCTGATAAGAAGCACATCGGTGTGTTGTGCCTCAAGAATATTGAGGAGATTATTAAGGAAGGCTTGGTGTTCGGCGTATCGGTCATACTGGTAAAAGGTTTGACCTAAGTGCCAATCGGCGGTATGAAGGAAATTCATAATAGGATTAATGTTTTTGACAATTAGCAAATATGGTGCAAAAGTAATAAATAATCGGGAATTAGCAAGTGAGGTGTTGGGTAGGAGGGTATGCTGACTATCCTTCGTTTATAGTTCGTTTATCCTTCGTTATTCGTTCGTTCATCTTAGGGGGTAGTTGGAAGGTGCTTTTAATAAGGGAAAGTTCTGTTTGGAATACAGCAGGATGTTTGTAAGGGGGAGGGTATAAATAAAATAGGCT
Organism: Capnocytophaga sp. oral taxon 878; assembly: GCF_002999135.1. Taxonomy (NCBI): domain Bacteria; kingdom Pseudomonadati; phylum Bacteroidota; class Flavobacteriia; order Flavobacteriales; family Flavobacteriaceae; genus Capnocytophaga; species Capnocytophaga sp. oral taxon 878. The sequence goes on along the minus strand of NZ_CP027229.1, from coordinate 2,828,943 downwards.
GCTTATGAAGGGTCATAAGCAGCCTACTGATATAATATAAAATCTTTGTTATTTTTTGCTTTTTAGGATGCGTAAAGCTTCGCCTATCCATAGTACTAGGCTGGTAGCTCCTATAATGATTGTCCAATCGATAAGCTTTAAAGGAGTAACATTGAACATTTGTCCGCCTATACTGGTAATGATTACTTGTCCTATTACAATGACTGCGGCTATCATTAAGAAGCCTTGGCTTTGTTGTATATTACTAAAGGCACTCTTACCGGTGCGATAGGCTTTGGCGTTAAACATATTCCAAAATTGTAAGAATACAAATATTGAAAAGAATATTGACAGTTCATAAGCTGATAGGCTACCCTCGGGGGCAGAGAAGTGGAAGAAATGCTTGCAGTAATCAACTACTGAGAACTGAGTTAGGCTTGTTATATTTTCATTTTTGAAGTACTGTATAAAGCCAAAGAGCAGTAGGACAAAGAACCCGCCTACGCCAAAGATAGCTCTTGCCATTTCTTTGGTAATAATATTAGCCCCACGTGAGCGAGGTTTATCATTCATTACGCTTTTGCTTGGTGGCAATGAAGCTAAAGCTAAAGCTGCAAAGGTATCCATAATGAGGTTCACCCATAGCATTTGGGTAACTGTTAGCGGTGATTCGACACCTAAGAAAGCACCTATAAGGACGATGATACAAGCCGCCACATTAATAGTCATTTGGAAAAGTATAAAGCGCTGGATATTGAGGTAAAGAGAGCGCCCCCACATCACAGCTTTTCCTATGCTGCTAAATGAGTTATCAAGGATGGTTATATCACTTGCTTCTTTGGCTACGGAAGTGCCATCGCCCATTGAAAGCCCTACTTGGGCTGCTTTAAGTGCGGGGGCATCATTAGTACCATCGCCGGTAACTGCTACTACTTCACCTTTTTGTTGGAGTAGATTTACAAGACGAGCCTTATCAAGCGGGCGTGCACGAGAAATCACGCGCAGGTGAGTAATGCGCTCTAAAAGGTCGGTATCATTCATAGCGGCAAATTCCACCCCTGTAATATGATTATAATCGGTACAAGAGTCGTCCCATAGGTGTATTTGTCGTGCTATTTCTTTAGCTGTACCAGGAGTATCGCCTGTTACTATTTTAACCTGAATACCGGCACGCATACACTCTTCTATAGCTTGGGGAACATCGGTACGTACAGGATCACTAATAGCTGTAATACCTATGAATTGGAGTCCGTTAATTACTAACTTACCATTTTCGGAGATGATAGTATTTGTATCGGTAATCTCTTTGTAGGCAAAGCCTATGGTACGCATAGCTTGATTTTGGTATTGTAAGAGTTTCTTCTCAAAATCAGTTTGAGGAATTGTTGAGAGGAATTGCCCATTGTGATAGCAGAAGGTCATTACTATCTCGGGAGCTCCTTTTACATAGAGAATATTCTTTTTAAGTTCTGGCGAATATACCAAAGTAGCCATATACTTACGCTCGGTAGAGAAGGTAAGCTGCTGTAACACTTCACATTGCTCACGTATAGGCAGATAGTTAGTACCTTGTCCATTAAGCCATAACAATAAAGCTCCTTCGGTAGGATTACCTAGTACTGAAGGTTTTTCACCTTGTGTAAAATCTAAATAAGCCGTAGAGTTTACTGCCATTGACTGGGCTATGAGGTGCTTACCTAAAGATTCATCGGTAAAGTTATTGAAGTAAGTTTCATATATAGTCATCTGGTTTTGGGTAAGTGTACCTGTTTTATCAGTACAGATAACTGTTGCAGCACCCATAGTCTCACAAGCGTGCATTTTGCGCACTAAGTTATTAGTAGCCATCATACGGCGCATACTATAAGCCAAACTTAAAGTTACACTCATAGGTAACCCCTCAGGGACAGCTACTACTACTACTGTGATAGCAATCATAGCTGTATTAAGCAGGTAGCCAGCAAATAGTACCCAATCCAAATTAGCTAAAGAATGGACAGGATTAGTGAAGTATAAAATTACCCGCCCTACAATTACCAAGGCCGCAATGGTATAGCTTATTTTAGTAATAAGCCCAGCCAATTTGTGTAGTTGCTCATCTAAAGGAGTTTTTACCGAACTATCAATTTGAACTCCTTCAAACACTTTACCATATTCAGTAGCATCACCTACTTTTTTCACCTCAACAATACCATGTCCATCGGCTACAGCTGTACCACGGCATACGTAATTAGAAGGGTAAGTAGCTTCTGTTTCAAAGTCAGCAGGATTAGTTGTTTTATGTACCAAAGGCTCACCAGTAAGGGTCGATTCATTGATATGTAGTGATACAGCCTCTAATAGTTCTCCATCAGCAGGAACTTCTTCGCCTGTTTCAAGTATAACAATATCACCTACTACTATATCTTTTTTAAGCACTTGGCTCACTCGCTCATTGCGAATAACTTTATAAAAAATATCATCATTTACCTGATTCAGTATTTCAAACTGCTTATTTGCTTTATGTTCAAAATAGAAGGCTACTCCTGTAGCCAAGAATACAGCAAAAAAGATTCCTATAGGCTCTAAGAAAGCATTTAAGCCCTCATTATGCACAAAAAAATCATAAGCCGAGATACCAAATGAAAATACTAAGGCTACCAGCAATATAATAATAATAGGATCAGTAAATTTGGAGAGAAATTGTTTCCAAAGCGGTTCTCCTTGTACCGATGTAAGAGAGTTATCACCATGCTGCCTTCTACTTTCCAGCACTTGAGTATCGGTAAGCCCTTTGTAATGATGTTTGTCTGCCATTTATAAGTGTTGTTATTTCTTTGTTATTTTTATTATATCTTCTGCTAGTTCTTCTTCAACATCAGCTTCAGGCTGGTCGTTTTCCATTTTACCATCTTTGCGCTTCTGAGCACTTACCGATAGGATACAACCTAAGGCTAAGCAGGTAGTTAATATAGAAGTCCCCCCACTACTTATAAGTGGCAAATTCTGTCCTGTTACAGGAATAAGCTCAACCGCAACACCCATATTTATTAAAGCTTGTAGTATAATAGGAAAACCAAGCCCTAATACTAATAACTGTCCAAAAAGGGTTGGGGCTCGTTGTGATATTACTACTATACGTATTAGCAGTAAGATATATAGTAATATAACACCTATAGCTCCTATCAATCCATATTCTTCAGTAATAATAGCATAAATAAAATCCGATGAACTTTGGGGTAAGAAGTTTTTCATTGTACTTTTACCTGCCCCCTGTCCTATAAGTCCTCCTCTAGCTATTGCCATTTTAGAGCGTTCTATCTGGTAACCTTCTTTAGCATCTTCACCTCCCATAAAGCTTTCAACCCTACTTACCCACGTATTGAACCTACTGGGTATTTTATCAGGAAAAGCTTTAATAAAAAGAAAAGAAAGCAAAATCATTACTACTCCAATACCCATTACCGAAAATATATGCCTCATCGGGAAACGCCCTAAAAAGCAAAGCAGTAATACCGACATTACTATGAGTATTGCGGTCGATAGGTTAGAGAACACTACCAAACCAGTAATAACAGTTACAGGCAACCATAAAGGTACTATTGTTTCTTTAAAACTTACTTTTTTACCATAGTTCCTAGCCAAATATGAAGCCACATACACCATCAATACCACCAAGGCTAGGGCAGAAGGCTGGATACTAATACCCATAACTGTTAGCCACCTACTAGCTTCTACTCCCTCAATTGTAGTTCCTTTAAAGAAGACTATTGCCAATAAAAAAATAGCTAAAACTAAACCTATTTTAGATGAAGGTCTAAAGTATTTATACTTCACTCTATGTACTACATACAAGATTGTCCCCCCTATACCTACAAGTATAAAGTGCTTAATAAGATACCCTATTGTCGTACCTCTCCCCACTACATACACCAAGTTAGTACTAGTGCTGTACACCGCCAAGAACGATATAAAGGTAAAAAAGGCAATCAGAGCCCATAAGGCTCTGTCGCCCTTAATATATTTTAATAACCAGCCCAGCATAATTATAAGTTTGCTACGGCTGCTTTAAACTGGTCTCCACGATCTTCATAACTCTTGAAAAGGTCAAAACTAGCACAAGCTGGTGATAGTAATACTGTATCCCCAGCAGTCGCAAAACGCTGAGCCGCTTGCACTGCATCTGTCATAGACCGAGTCTCCACTATATTATCAATTACCGAATAGAATGTCTGTAGTATAGGAGTATTATCTACCCCTAAGCACACAATAGCCTTTACTTTTTCGTGTACATAAGGCAGAAGAGCGCTATAGTCATTACCCTTATCTTGCCCCCCTACTATCCATACTATAGGAGTTTTGATGGTATCTAAAGCGTAGTATACCGAATTAACATTCGTCGCTTTGGAGTCGTTTATATAAGTAACCTCATTTATTACTTTCACCTCTTCCAATCGGTGATCTGCTCCACGAAAGCCTTTCAAGCTTTCGCGTAATGAAGCATTGCGTATATTCACTAAGCGTGCTGCTACAGCAGCTGCCATAGTGTTTTTAACATTGTGCTTGCCTCGCAAGCTTAACTCTTCAACTTCAATTTCGGTAACTTCCGCTATTTGTTGTTCTAACATAATGTATATTTTATTGTCTTTTAAGAAAGCCCCATAAGGAAGCTCTTTTTCTATTGAAAAGGGTATCAAGGTCGATTTCACAGGATGCGATGCCAAGTACTCAGCTATCACAGGGTCATCAGCATCGTAAATAAGGTAATCATCCTCCGTTTGGTTCATTGCTATCCTAAATTTAGAGGCAATATAGTTCTCAAACTGGTAGTTATACCTATCAAGATGATCAGGCGTAATATTTAGCAATACAGCTATATGAGGTGCAAAATCTTTAATACCATCTAGCTGAAAGCTACTTATTTCCAACACGTAGTAAGGCGGATTGGTAGTTGCTACTAGTTCTGCAAAACTATAACCTATATTACCCCCAAGCCCTACTTCCAAGCCTGCTTCTTTAAAGATGTGATGGGTAAGCATCGTAGTAGTAGTCTTGCCGTTACTACCTGTAATCCCTACAATAAGGCTATTGGTATATTGGGCAGCAAACTCTATTTCCGAAATAATAGGAATCCCCAGTGCTGCTGCCTTTTGTACTAGCGCAACTTTATCAGGAATACCCGGACTCTTCATAATCACATCTGCAGAAAGTATTTTCTCCTCTGTATGCTGTCCTTCTTCATATTCTATCCCTTCTTTTTCAAGTACTTCCCGATACGCAGGCTTTAAGGCTCCTCTATCAGATAGGAACACTTCCCATCCCTTTTCTTTGCCCAAAATGGCGGTACCTACACCGCTTTCACCTCCTCCTAATATTACTAAACGTTTCATTATGAATACCTCAATTTTAACCCGAGGTTTATTTAACCGTGCAAAATTACAAAACAATTGCCAATTAGCAACAAACTATACATATTTTTTTATCAACATATAAGCTAACACTCTTATTACCTACTCAGTGCATTACTAATTAACTTTTCCATAGCCTGGTCTATCTTTTGGGCTGTGGCAGCCCCTTCCTTTAGCCTATATTTATCAGCAATAACTTGGACTCTCCTATAATGTACCCTTACCATATCATTTTCCTCATAAACCAATATTTTCAAAGGCAACTCAATGGCAAATAAAAGTCTTTCTTTCATCAGCGGGGTGCCTACTTTCGGATTTCCCACCACCAGCAAGGTTGCAGGAGGCATCGTCTCACCTACTTCTTCAGCTGCTTTCTGGTGGTCTATTGTAGCAAAAACAGTAACACCTGCTCGCTTAAAATAAGCTTCAAGAACGCTTACTGTTTCACTAACGGTCCCGCGTCCATCATATTCCTGATAAGGCTTTACCACCTCCATACTCGTAATAACGGGTTGCGCTACCCCCAAAAAAGGGAATAACATACATAGTAAAAAATATTTCATATAACTCTTTTTTTATTCATAAAGTGTAATTTCCTCATTAAGCCAATCGGCAAATGTCATTAGTTCAGTATCCTCTTCCCAATATTCTGGCGGAATATCAGCATAGAAAGTACCAAAAGCATCCCCCTTAGTAGTTATAAACCCTGCCTGATGCCCTCCATTAGGATAACACACCAACAGCACTTCTGGGAACAAATACTCTCCCGTACCTTCAAATACTTCCTGCGCAAAACCCTCCCACTGGTCTGGATGAAAAAACTGATAAGCAAACCCTCGTTCATCCTCAAAAAGGGTACAAGCTCCCAAACTCATAAGAAAGGTCTTAAAGGTCAAAGGCAGACTGATATGATGCCTTGCCTCAAATGCTTCTAGCTGCTCCGCAGTAACATCTGCCTGCTTAGTAAACCGATACATCTCTTGCCCAAAATGCACATATTCACCCTTACTCTCTGCTATAAGTGCCTTAAGCACATTTATATTTTTTGTAAAAGTATCCATAATTTTTTTCCTGATTATTCTTCTTTGTTTTTAGCTACATCTCCTGCTTTTCTCTCATCAGTATATGCTTCCAATAGGGCGATAAAAGCCTCTTTCAATCTCTACAGCCCTTAGGCTCTGTATAGGTCAAAACACCTCCAATGCAATAGCCGCACAAGCCTCTGCATCAGCAAGGGCATGATGGTGGTGCTCCAAGTCAAAGCCTATATGCCTAGCCACCGTAGCCAGTTTATGGTTTGGCAATCCTGTCAGCACCTTGCGCGCTTGCCTACAAGTACACAAAAACTTTCGCCCATAAGGGGGCAACCCATAATATGCCAATACTGCTCGAAGGCAACCCTCATCAAACGGACTATTATGCGCCACTATAGGCAGTTCCCCTATCTTAGGCAATAGTTCTGCCCAAATGTCAGGAAAAATCCGCGCCCCATCAGTATCCCTACGCGTAAGTCCGTGTATTTGTGTATTTATAGCGTTGTAATAGTTAGGCGCTGGCTTAATAAGCTCGTAATAAGTATCAGTTATTTGTTTATTTATTACAAACACCACCCCCACACTGCACACACTACTTTGGTTATAATTAGCCGTTTCAAAATCCAAGGCAACAAAATTATCCATAGTACATCTATCCAATACTGCAAAAGTAATAATAAAATATGAATTAGCAAGCATTACCCTCCCCAATCTCCCTACCCTCTCACTCCCCTTATCTTTCACCTCTCCCCTAATTGCGAATAATGCAAAAACCACTCCCTCCCACCCTATCCCCTATCTCCTAACTCCTCTTCCCTAATAATCAGACCATTCCATCTCCATCCTTCCCCCAGCCACCCCCCAGTTATCCCTTAGGTTGAACGAACCTATAACGAAGGATAAACGAACTATAAACGAAGGATAAACACTACACTACTGATTCTCAGCCCCTTCATCCCCAACCCCTCCCATTACATAATTCGCAACCAAATCCCCCAATCCTTACATTTTCCTCAATCCTTCTCCGCCTTCCCCCTTATTTTTCACAACTCCCCACCCATCCATCTCCTACCCCCTATCTCCTACCCCCTATCTCCTACCCCCTATCTCCTACCCCCTATCTCCTACCCCCTATCTCCTACCCCCTATCTCCTTTCCCCTAATTTTGCTAATTCCCCAATTATTCGTACCTTTGCCCCCCGAAAATAAGAAACTTAAAAACCTCTATGGCCAAAGAAATCGACGAAAGCAAACAAGGACAAAGTCTTGTACTTGAAAATAACAACCTCAACACTAAAAAACTATACATCGAAAGCTACGGATGCCAAATGAACTTTTCCGATAGTGAAATCGTAGCCTCCATCCTCTCCAAAGCAGGATATAACACCACCGATACCGTCGATGAAGCCGACCTGGTGCTCATCAACACCTGCTCCGTACGAGAAAAAGCCGAACAAACCATACGCAAACGCTTAGAGCAATTCAACGCCTACAAACGCAAAAAACCTGCTATGAAAGTAGGCGTACTCGGCTGTATGGCCGAAAGGGTCAAACACGCCTTCCTCGAAGAAGAAAAAATAGTCGATATGGTAGTAGGCCCCGATGCCTATAAAGACCTCCCCAACCTCCTCGAAGAAGTCGAAGAAGGTCGCGAAGCCGTCAATGTAATCCTCTCCAAAGACGAAACCTATGCCGATATCGCCCCCATACGCCTCAATAGCAATGGCGTAACAGCCTTTGTATCCATCACACGCGGTTGCGATAATATGTGCACCTTCTGCATCGTACCTTTCACACGCGGACGCGAACGAAGCCGAGACCCCTACTCCATTATGAACGAAATAGGCGACCTACAAGAGCGCGGATTTAAAGAAGTTACCCTACTCGGGCAAAACGTCGATAGCTACCTTTGGTATGGAGGCGGACTCAAAAAAGACTTCACCAAAGCTACCGAAATGCAACAAGCTACCGCCATTAACTTCGCCAAACTCCTCGATATGGTAGCCACAGCCTACCCCAAAATGCGCATACGCTTCTCCACCTCCAACCCTCAAGATATGACCTTGGATGTGATCGATACTATGGCACAGCACAACAACATCTGCAAATACATTCACCTACCCGTGCAAAGCGGCAGCAACCGCATCCTTAAAGCTATGAACCGCCTGCACACCCGCGAAGAGTATTTCACCCTAATCGATAACATACGCCAGCGCATCCCCGATTGCGCCATCTCTCAAGATATGATTACAGGCTTCCCTACCGAAACGGAGGAAGACCACCAAGATACTCTTTCCCTAATGGAATACGTTAAGTACGACTTCGGCTTTATGTTCGCATACTCCGAACGCCCCGGCACATTAGCAGCACGCAAAATAACCGACGATGTGCCCGAAGAAGTCAAAAAACGCCGCCTTACCGAAATCATCGACCTCCAACAAAAACACAGCCTATACCGCACCCAAGCTCAAGTAGGCAAAACAGTCGAAGTACTCATCGAAGGCACCTCCAAAAAATCACCCAATGAGTGGATGGGGCGCAATAGCCAAAACACCGTAGTAGTCTTCCCTAAAGAAAATTATAAAATCGGCGATTTTGTAATGGTCGAAGTCAATAACTGCACCTCTACCACCCTTATAGGAAAAGCCATCGGTCTAAGCGAAAATAATTAAAAACAAAAAACCTCTCCAAATCCATCGTCAGATTTGAAGAGGTTTTTTCTTGCCCTATACAAAGCATTAATACATCTACTTATTAGCTACAAAATGTCGCCACACCACCGATTTTGTTTGGTAATAATCAGCAAAAAAAGTAGTAGGGCGTTTCTTCTTAAATTTAAAAAAAGACCCATAAAAGCCAAAGTGCGCCTTCACCACAGCCCATAACAAGCGCGGCTTGCCCTGCAAAAGGAACCTAACCCCCGCCACACCATCTAGCACCATACGCACAAACAGAGTGCTGTACAGGCGCTCATCAGGAAGATTCTTAAGCAGCATAAAAAGGCTATTCCTAAAATTAAGATACGTCTTTCGTGGGTTAGCAGCCGTAAGGGTAGCCCCTCCCACGTGGTACACCTCACTCTCAGGGCAGCATAACACCTGCTTCCCCTTATGATGCACACGCCAGCAAAGGTCTATCTCCTCTTGGTGGGCAAAGAAGTCCTCATCAAAGCCTCCCAGCTCTCGGAACACCTCAGCACGCACAAAAAAACAAGCCCCCGATGCCCAAAAAATAGAACAAGGCGAAGGGCTGTTGTACTGTCCTTTATCTTCCTCAATAGTATCAAATACACGCCCCCTACAATAAGGAAAACCGTATTTATCAATATACCCACCTGCAGCCCCTGCATACTCAAAATAAGCAGGACATTTCTCATCTTTTATTTTAGGCTGTACTACAGCCACCTCAGGATTTTCAAACAGCGGTAGTATAGGTCTCAGCCAGCCCTCAGTAACTCTCACATCCGAGTTCAGTAAGCAATACACATCTGCCGATATATATTGCAAGGCACTGTTATACCCCCCTGCATACCCCAAATTAGCACTGTTTTGTATTACAGATACAGTAGGAAAGTTCTCCACCAAAAAAGCCACCGAATCATCTGTAGAAGCATTATCTACCACATACACCTGCGCCTCAGTAGTATGAGCAACTACCGAGGGCAGAAAATGTTGCAACAATCCCCTACCATTCCAGTTCAATATTACAATAGCACAAGTCATTCAGTAAGGTCGTTGTAATGTGGTAAATCATTAAGGAATAAATATTTCTGGTTACTGTAGTCCATTTGGCAATAATAATGATGTAAGCCATTAGTAACCATTAGGTATTTCGCATTTAGCACAAGGTTATAACGTGCTATCTGGTCAAACGTCTGTTGCGTAATAGTGCGCGTAGGAGCCTTGCACTCCACTGCTACAAGTATAACACCTCGCCTTGAAAATACTACTACATCATAACGCTTAGTAAGTCCGTTCACTACTAAAATCTTCTCTACATTAATAAGAGATTTAGGATAGCCTTTTTCTTCAATCAGAAAATTAATAACATGTTGGCGCACCCATTCTTCGGGTTGTAGCACTACATATTTGCGCCGCACTACATCGTAAATCCAAAGTTTGTTATCTACTTTTTTTATTCTGAAGGGATAATTTTTAAAATTTAGTTCTTTCATAGTGCAAAAGTAGTAATTTTTTCGTACCTTTGCCAAATGAAAGAATCAAAAAATATTATAGTCAACATAAAGAATGGCATCATAGCCCCTATCTACTTCCTGATGGGGCAAGAACCCTATTTCATCGATATAGTATCCAATTACATTGAAAATCATCTACTTAAAGAAGACCAAAAGGGCTTCGACCAAATAGTGTTATACGGGCAAGATGTAACCATCCCCACTGTTATTGATTATGCACGTCGTTTCCCAATGATGAGTGACTATCAGGTAATCATCATCAAGGAAGCGCAGAACCTAAAAAGCACCATCGAGCAGCTTGTACCTTATGCCGAGAACCCTACCCCTACCACCGTACTCGTATTCTGTTACAAATATGAAATACTTGATAAACGCAAGAAATTAGCAAAAGTGCTGGAAAAGAACAAAGCTTGTGTAGTGTTAGAAAGCAAGAAGCTCTATGAAAACGAAGTCCCCGATTGGCTTACCGATATACTGAAAAAGAAGAAGCTCAGCATTCAGGCAAAAGGTATCCAAATGCTAATCGATTTCTTAGGTACCGATCTTAGTCGCATTCAGAACGAAGTGAATAAGCTCGCCCTCATAGTACCCGAAAACACCGACGTAACCCCCGATATTATTGAAAAGAATATAGGCATCAGCAAAGAGTTTAATAACTTCGAGCTTAAGAGTGCCATAGCAGCCAAAGACACTTATAAGGCAACCCGCATTCTAAAACACTTTGCCGATAACCCCAAAGATAATCCTTTAGTAGTTACTCTTACTGTATTATACGGCTTTTTCCAACAGCTTTTAGCCTTTCACGGTCTCCCCGACCAAACCGATAGGAATGTAACTGCTACACTAAAAATATCTCCTTTTTTCATTAAAGATCTTCGCACAGCAGCCCAGCATTACCCTATGAAAAAGGTAAGTGCTATCATTGCAGCCCTTCGCCAAATAGATGTAAAAAGCAAAGGAGTAGGTGCTGCCAGCCTCTCCGAATCCGACCTTCGCAAAGAACTCATCATTGCTATTAACAATTAATAAGTAACAAGTAATAAAACACAAAAAAAGCTGTTTAACATTCCAACTTGTTAAACAGCCTTTTTGTTAATTATCAATTCTAATTATACTGATACTCCATATTCTCTAAGCACATCATTCAGTGATGTCTTCTTATCAGTAGAAGCCTTTCTTTGCCCAATAATAAGGGCGCAAGGCACTTGGTAATCACCCGCTGGGAAGTGTTTAGTATAACTACCTGGTATCACTACCGAGCGTTCAGGCACATAGCCTTTTAGTTCTTTAGGTTCACTACCTGTTACATCTATAATTTTGGTAGAAGCGGTAAGCACCACATTAGCACCTAGTACAGCTTCCTTACCTACGTGTACTCCTTCCACTACTATACAGCGTGAGCCTATAAAAGCACCATCTTCAATAATTACAGGGGCAGCTTGTAGGGGTTCCAACACACCACCTATACCTACACCTCCACTAAGGTGAACATTCTTACCTATTTGGGCACAACTGCCCACAGTAGCCCAAGTATCCACCATAGTACCTTCATCTACATAAGCTCCTATGTTCACATAGCTGGGCATTAATATAGCTCCTTTGGCTATAAAAGCACCCCTACGGGCTACAGCAGGTGGTACTACGCGTACTCCTTTCTCTTCATAATTGTGTTTTAGCGGAATCTTATCATGAAACTCAAAGATACCCACCTCTACAGGCTTCATACTCTGTATAGGGAAGTAAAGCACTACAGCTTTCTTCACCCATTCATTCACTTTCCAGCCGTTAGCGGTAGGCTCGGCTACCCTTAGCTGTCCTAAGTCCAACAAGTGAATTACCTCACGGATAGATTGCTGCACCAATTCTTCTTTGAGCATCGTACGGCTCTCCCAAGCTTGGTCTATTATTTGTTTTAAGTGTTCCATCTTTATTATTTATTAGCTGTTAGTTGTTTAATACTCTTTTCAATAGTAGCTATTTTAGCTAGTGCATCGGCTTCTTTCTTGCGCTCATTATCCACTACCGCTGCAGGTGCCGAATTCACAAACTTCTCATTAGAAAGTTTCTTCCGCACCGACTCCAAAAAGCCTTGTGTATAGGTAAGTTCCTCTTGTAGTTTCTTTAATTCTTCCTCTACATTCACAGCTCCTTCCATTGGTATAAAGTACTCATTAGCTTTTACACGGAAAGACATTGCACCGTCTATAGCAGCACTTACCTCAGTAATAGCCTCAAGTCCGCCCATTTTGGTAATTACCACATCAAAACGTGATGATACCTCTTCCTTATTCAATACCGATAAACTCAAAGGTGTTTTAAAAGGTATATTCTTCTCTTTGCGCACCGTACGGATACCTGCTATTACCTCTGCCGCAAAATCAAATTCAGCTAACAACTTTTCATCATAAGGTTGTACAGTAGGATAAGTAGCTACTATAAGAGCTTGTTCAGGAGTATGAGAGGCTAAGCTCTGCCATATCTCTTCTGTAAGGAAAGGCATAAAGGGGTGCAATAACTTCAATAGATTCTCAAAAGCTGCTACTACACCCTGATAAGTTGCTTTATCCATTGGCTTACCATATTCAGGTTTTACCATCTCCAAAAGCCAAGAGCAGAAATCGTCCCAAGCCAATTTATAAATAGCCATTAGTGCATCCGAAATACGATACTTCTCAAAATGGTCTTCCACCTCTGTAAGCACTGCATTAAATTTAGACTCAAACCATTCTATCGCAAGCTTAGCGGCTGCTGGCTGTGCTACTTCTGCCACTTGCCAGCCTTTTACTAACTGATAGGCATTCCACAGCTTGTTACCAAAGCCTTTCCCTTGCTGGCAAAGAGCCTCATCAAACAGCAAGTCGTTACCTGCCGCCGAAGATAGTAACAAACCTACCCTTACCCCATCAGCTCCATAATCAGCTATAAGTTTTAAAGCATCTGGCGAATTACCCAATGACTTCGACATCTTCCTCCGCTGCTTATCTCTTACCAATCCTGTAAGATACACATTACCAAACGGACGCTCGCCTTTGTATTCATACCCTGCTACTATCATCCTAATTACCCAAAAGAAAAGAATATCAGGACCCGTAACCAAATCATTCGTAGGGTAATAATACTTAATCTCACGATTTTCAGGCTCCAAAACCCCATTGAATACACTCATAGGCCACAACCATGATGAGAACCACGTATCAAGGGCATCCTCATCTTGGCGTAAGTCGGCTTCAGTAAGATTTGCATTACCACTCTTCTCTTTAGCCAATATTAGGGCTTCTACTTTGCTTTCTGCCACCACATATTGGTCTTTACCTTCACCGTAGTAATAAGCAGGTATCTGTTGCCCCCACCATAACTGTCGTGAGATATTCCAATCACGTACGTTTTCTACCCAATGCCTATAAGTATTTTCAAACTTCTTAGGGTATAATTTAATAGTTTCATCTTCCAGCACCGCTTTCATAGCAGGCTTAATAAGCGTATCCATTTTCAGGAACCATTGGTCAGAAAGGCGTGGTTCAATCACTGCCTTAGTACGTTCCGATGTTCCTACCTTATTCGTATAAGTCTCTTTTTTAAGTAATGATCCTATTTGTTCCAATTCAGCTACAATCTCTTTTCTAACCACAAAGCGGTCTTTGCCTTTGTAGTGTAAGCCATTGCTATTTAGAGTAGCATCATCGTTAAAAATATCGATTACTTCCAATTGGTGCTTGTCTCCCAATACCTTGTCATTAGGGTCGTGTGCAGGCGTTACTTTCAGGCAGCCTGTCCCAAATTCGGTATCTACATACTCATCTTCAATAATAGGAATAGCCCTATTACAGATAGGCACAATAGCCTTCTTGCCTTTCAAGTGCTGCCAGCGTTGATCATTAGGATTAATACATACCGCTGTATCACCAAATATAGTCTCTGGGCGTGTAGTAGCTATAACCAAATGATCATCACTACCCTCTATATGGTATTTTATATGATACAAAAAGCCTTGTCTTTCCTCATAAATCACCTCCTCATCCGATAGCGTAGTCTTAGCCTCTGGGTCCCAGTTCACCATACGGTAACCACGGTATATAAGCCCTTTGTTGTACAAATCCACAAATACTTTTATCACCGAAGCCGATAGCTCTTCATCCATAGTGAACTTAGTACGCTCCCAATCACAGGAGCATCCTAATTTTTTAAGCTGCTCCAAGATAACCCCACCGTATTGGTGAGTCCATTCCCAAGCGTGTTCTAAAAACTGCTCACGTGTAAGCTCCGATTTCTGTATCCCTTGTTCCTTCAGCTTAGCCACTACCTTCGCCTCGGTAGCTATCGAAGCGTGGTCAGTACCCGGCACCCAGCAAGCGTTGAAACCTTTTAGGCGCGCCCTGCGTATCAATACATCCTGTATCGTATTGTTCAGCATATGCCCCATATGCAATACCCCCGTAACATTAGGTGGCGGAATCACAATTGTATAAGGCGTACGCTCATCAGGTTCCGAGTGAAAATAATTATGGGTAAGCCAATAAGCATACCACTTCTCTTCTAATTCTGTAGGATTGTATTTTGTAGATTCTGTCATATTAATACCTATATTTCGCCGCAAAAGTACTAAAAAATTATCAATTACCAATTCTTAAACGGTTTTTTAACAAGCATCGCATTGTAATAACGCTCATCTCCCGTTACCTCCTCCCCCAGCCAATCTGGCTTATCAAATTCAGCCTCCTCATCAGGAAGCTCCACCTCCGCTATCACAAGCCCCTCATTATCACCTGCAAACTCATCTACTTCAAAACAATATCCCCCCACCACTACCTCATACCGCTTTTTATCTATCACCCCCTGCTCACAAATAGCAAGCAACTGTAATGCCTCCTCAGCGCCAATAGCCTTCTCCCATTCAAAGCGCGTCGTACCACTATCATTAGCAGCACCTTTCACCGTGATAAAACCCTCATCACCCTTCACCCGCACCCGCACCGTACGTTCAGGTACCGAACTCAAATACCCCTGCGTAATACGCCTCACCCGCACCGCTTGCTCCTTATAAGCATCACTCTTCACCTTAAATTTTCTTTCTATCTCCTGTAGCATAACCAAATATTTTATCCTTAAAACAACAAAATTACAAAAAATACCCCACCCTACCAAATATCCAAAAGCATTCACACCACCCCCCAACCTTCTCCCAGCACCCCCCTACAATGAACGAACGAATAACGAAGGATAAACGAACTATAAACGAAGGATAAAAGTCACTTCACTAAAAATCAAACACATAAACGCTAAAACCATTCTTTGCTTAAATCATAACAAAATTCCCCCTACCCTACATTTTCACCACTCCCCAACACATCACACCCCCTCCCCCTCCTGCCTAAAAAAAGACCTTCTCTTTTATTTTTAGGGCGAAAAACAAAAAGCCCCCCACCCCTCTCACCCCTATTATCTCAGCCCTTAAAAGACACCCCCCAACACCCAAAACATAAAAAAGATAAAAAACACTTTTATTATCCAATACCTTTTCGTACCTTTGCACCCAATTTAACAAAAATCACTATGAGTATAACAACAAACAAAACCATTGGCGAAATCGTAGCCGACGATTTCCGAACTGCCGCTATATTCAAAAAACACGGCATCGACTTCTGCTGCAAAGGCGGTCGTACCATCGATGAAGCCTGCGAAAATAAAGGCGTAGCCAAGGATAACCTTATCCACGAATTAGAAGCCCTCCCAAAAGGCAATACCAACGAAGTAGATGTACGCCACTGGCCTCTCGACCTTTTAACCAACTATATCGTACGCATACACCACCAATACGTAACCGATAAAACACCTACCCTCTTGCAGTTCCTCGACAAACTCTGCCGCGTACATGGCGAGCGCCACCCCGAACTACTTGAAATCAACCGCATCTTCAACGAAAGCGCACTTGATTTACAATCTCACTTCAAAAAAGAAGAAAACATCCTCTTCCCTTTTATTGAAAAATTAGTCAAAGCACAACAAACAGGGCAACCCCTGCCCGAAATACCTTTCGGCAGTGTTGAAAACCCCATAGCTATGATGATGGACGAACACAGCGCAGAAGGCGACCGTTTCGAAGAGATAGTAAAACTCACCAACGGCTACACCCCTCCTGCCGATGCTTGCAACACCTACCGAGTAACCTACCAAATGCTACAAGAGTTTGAAACCGATTTAAACCGCCACATCCACCTCGAAAACAACATCCTTTTCCCCAAAGCCATCGCTTTAGAAAAACAACTAAGAAATAGATAAGAGGTAAGAAATAAAAATAAGAAAGGCTGTCCAACTTTTCAAGGACAGCCTTTTGTGTTATAGAAGCCTAGAGAACTTCAGAATGAGTTTCAAAACGCCTTTTTAAAATATAGGTGTTGCCACAGTTCAAGCAAGTAAATTTATAGGTTTCATCTACAAAATGCTTTTCATTAAAAGCTCTATCTTTTTTGATGAGAGCAAGACAATTAGTTTGTTTACACTTTTCGCAGCGAGTTTCTACTATTAGTTTCTGAAGATATTGTTTAGATAAGTGATTAGTAAAAAAACAATAAGGTACAATTGATAAGAAAAAAGAGACTGTTAATGTAGAAGCCCAATGATCATCATCATAGATAACCATAAGTCCCCAAGTTACAATAATACTAATAGTATAAACAATCACTAAATGAAAATTATCTTTTGGTCTTTTGAAATCAACGTATTTGTTATAAAAAGAACTTTGGCTGTAGTAGATTTTTAAAACATTTTTTTTTGCCTTCCTAAAACCTATGTAACTACTTCCAGCTATAATAATTAGAAAAAATAGAAATTGGTAAACAATATCTTCCATAGTATTATCTCTTATCTCTTACCTCTTATCTAAATCTAATATTTACCCCTACTAACTGATAGCCGTCCCAAGTATTGGAAGTACTCAGTTCCCAATCATACTTTTTAGGGCTAAGCGCATTCACTTCTTCCGTTTTCACTTTAGTAATACGCCTATTAGCAATCGTTTTACCAGTAATATACCCCACAAATAAAGCAATAGGATAATCAGAAGCCCAATGCACCTTGCTTTGCATCATCTCATAGCACATCAAGCCCAAGGCAGTATAACCTACCGGCTTAATCCACTTGTAGTCGGGATAGTTTTCAGTAAGCACCGTAAGTGCCGACATCGCTGTGGTAAGATGCCCCGAGAACATAGCATCATAATAAGGCGTATGCTGCTGATAAGCCTTAAAGCTTGGGGCAAAAGTCCAACGGCTGTGCCAACGCCCTTCATTAGCAGTAATAAAAGGACTCTCACGCCCTGTAAGGCGCTTAAAAGGCTGTACAAATGCCCCCGAAACAATAATACTCTCCAGTAGCTGCATCGAGGTACTTTTAGCCCTATAATCATTCGTAATAAGCCCATAAGCAGCCAGCCCCCCACTAATAAAAATAAAAGTGGTACCATTACCCACAAAATAAAACGCCGAATTCACATCGGCAGGCACTATCTTTAAAAAGCCCAACTTCTTGTAAGTATGCGCCTCATTAAGTCCTAAATTCTCACCCAAGTTTCTACTTTCTCTTATCAGCCAAGGGTCGGCAGGAACAAGTGCCGCAGTAGCACCAATAGCTGCCAATCCGTAAGGATAATTAGGCTTAGAGACCATCTCCACCGTCGATTTACCTATGTTACGAGGTATCTTATTGAAGATATCTACAAAGCGCGGCTTTTGGTATATATAAGTGAGCTTATCATTAATTTTGTATTGCCTGCTCAATAAATCTGCATCAGAGGGGTGTGAGCCTTGTAAAGAGGTGGCAACACTATCCAGTGTAGTTTGCGGAACAGAATCATTCACCTGTGCTATAGCAGGAGAAAGGGTGAAAAGGAAGAGTGAAAGTAAAACGTATTTCATTTATATTCTTTTAGATAAAATTAAATCGCCAGAGGGGTCTGACGATTTAGAACTCATTTGTTTTTCAATATCTTCTGATACTTTTTTATTGAATTAAATCATTCAAAAAGCTATCGGTATCTTCGTTGTTATAGAAAGCTTTAATTTCTTGAGCATTTTCTTTAAGCAGCTGGCGGATGAAAGCATCATAGGTAGTTTTCCTATCTTCCAAGAAACCGTTAAAATAACGCTCACTTACTTCCAACCCATTGGCTTTTTCTATCTTTAAAAGGCGCTCATACAATGGGGCTATATGCTCACTTATAAGTGCTTTGGGCAGTGCCTTGCGATGTGATACAAAGGCTGTAATCTCATCTTGCTCATTGCGTATTATCTGGAAATTGGTAATTACCCAGTAGTATTTTCCGCTTTTTGATAAGTTCTTGATAATAGCGTGGAAGTTATTGCGCCCCTTAAGGTTTTCCCATAGTATTTTGAATACCACTTTGGGCATATCGGGGTGGCGGATAAGGCTATGAGGCTGGTTGTACAACTCAGCCTCGGTATAGCCTGATACTTCCTGAAATGCCTTATTGGTTTCCATTATATGCCCGTACTTATTGGTGCGGCTCATCAGGGTTGTGGTTTTGTTCCACAACACTTCCTCATCAATAGGGTCTGGGCGTTTTATTGTTGGATTTTCAGTCATTTCTTATTTCTTATCTAATTTTTGTAGCCAGTTGCGCATATCTACTTCTTTGGCGATAGCTGCACGCAACTCGGGGATTGCAATGCGTACTTGTTCCATTGTATCGCGATGACGTAGGGTTACGGTGTTATCTTCAAGTGATTGATGATCGACTGTTACGCAGAAAGGTGTACCTACGGCATCTTGACGACGGTAACGACGACCTACGGCATCTTTCTCGTCATAAGCTACATTGAAATCGTATTTTAGTTCATCTACTATTTGCTCGGCTAATTCTGGCAGTCCGTCTTTTTTGAGCAATGGCAATATGGCTACTTTGGTAGGTGCCAATACGAATGGCAAGCGCAATACGGTACGGGTATCTCCGCCTTCTAAGGCTTCTTCTTGCAATGAATTAGAGAATACGGCAAGGAACATACGATCAAGCCCGATAGAGGTTTCGAGTACGTAAGGGGTATAGCTTTTGTTTTCTTCAGGGTCAAAGTATTGCATTTTCTTACCTGAATATTTTTCGTGGTTACCAAGGTCAAAATCGGTACGTGAGTGGATACCTTCGAGCTCTTTAAAGCCGAATGGGAAGCGGAACTCTATATCGCAAGCTGCATCGGCATAGTGTGCGAGCTTTTCGTGTGGGTGGTAACGGTAATTTTCCTCACCCATACCTAATGACAGGTGCCATTGTAGGCGGGTTTGTTTCCAGTATTCATACCAATGCTGCTGGGTGCCTGGCTTGATGAAGAATTGCATTTCCATCTGTTCGAATTCGCGCATACGGAAGATGAACTGGCGTGCTACAATTTCATTACGGAATGCTTTACCTGTTTGGGCGATACCGAAAGGTATTTTCATACGTCCTGATTTTTGTACGTTCAAAAAGTTCACGAATATACCTTGAGCGGTTTCGGGACGTAGGTACAAATCGGTAGTTGCATCGGCAGAGGCGCCTATTTTGGTACCGAACATTAGGTTGAACTGTTTCACATCGGTCCAGTTACGTGAGCCTGTTTCGGGGTCGGCTATTTCGAGTTCTTCGATAAGGGCTTTTACATCGGCGAGGTCTTCTTTTTCAAGAGATTTACCTAAGCGGTGTAGTATTTCTTCGCCGCGCTGTTTGTACTCTAACACGCGGGGGTTGGTGGTTATGAATTGTTCACGATCAAAAGCACCGCCGAAGCGTTTTTGGGCTTTTGCTATTTCTTTTTCAATTTTATCGTCGAGTTTGGCTACGTAGTCTTCAACAAGTACGTCGGCACGGTAGCGTTTTTTAGAGTCTTTATTATCGATAAGTGGGTCGTTGAAAGCATCGACGTGTCCTGAAGCTTTCCAAGTGGTAGGGTGCATAAAGATAGCGGCATCGATGCCTACGATATTTTCATTCATTTGCACCATTGCGCGCCACCAGTACTCACGGATATTTTTTTTGAGTTCTACTCCGTTTTGTCCGTAGTCGTACACGGCTCCAAGTCCGTCATAAATTTCGCTCGATGGAAATATGTATCCGTATTCTTTAGCGTGAGCGATTACTTTCTTAAATTGATCGTCAGTATTTGCCATTTTCTTTTTGTTTTTAAATGATTGAATGGTTCATAGTTATTTGGGGTGCAAAGTTACATTGTTTTTATTGAAAAACAAAATTTATTTGTTGGCGCTCACGGTGGGGGTATTTAAGGCTTCGGTGGGGTTGGTTTTTTGCTTGGTAACGACCCTGAGGCTGTGATGAGGGTTAAGGGAGGGGATGTGCTTGAGGAAAATGTAGGGTTTTGGTGATTTTGTTGTGATTTATGCAAAGAAAGGTTTTAGCGTTTATACGTTTGATTTTCAGTGAAGTGACTTTTATCCTTCGTTTATAGTTCGTTTATCCTTCGTTATAGGTTCGTTCAGCCTAAGGGATAGCTAGTAGGTGCTTGGGGTATGCTGCAGATGTAATATATTGATTATCAGGCAGGAGGTAAGAGGTAAGCGATAAGAGGGTGGGTGGTGGTGATTTTGAAAAATTGGCAATGAAAATGATAAAAGGATGTAGTTTTTTTTATTTTTTTAGGAAAGGAGGTAGGAACTAAAGGTTTTTTGAGGGAAGAAAAAAAGCCAGCTTTCATTGTGAAAGCTGGCTTTTATTAATCAAAATCATTTTCTAACGATAAAGGGTAAAGTTGCCGTGGAAGGTACGTGAGTCGTTCTCATCACCGAGTTCGACAATGTACCAATAGTCTCCTGTTGGCATATCGCGTCCTTCGTATTTACCGTCCCATT